>NZ_CDRQYH010000001.1:60413-181071 GCF_977039595.1 Enterobacter sp. | reverse complement strand
TATCACCGTACCTGCTTACTTCAACGATGCTCAGCGTCAGGCAACCAAAGATGCTGGCCGTATCGCAGGTCTGGAAGTAAAACGTATCATCAACGAACCAACCGCGGCTGCACTGGCTTACGGTCTGGATAAAGAAGTCGGCAACCGTACTATCGCGGTTTACGACCTGGGTGGTGGTACCTTCGATATCTCTATTATCGAAATCGACGAAGTTGACGGCGAAAAAACCTTCGAAGTTCTGGCAACCAACGGTGATACCCACCTGGGTGGTGAAGACTTCGATACCCGTCTGATCAACTACCTCGTTGACGAGTTCAAGAAAGATCAGGGCATTGACCTGCGTAACGACCCGCTGGCTATGCAGCGCCTGAAAGAAGCCGCTGAGAAAGCGAAGATCGAGCTGTCTTCTGCTCAGCAGACCGACGTTAACCTGCCGTACATCACTGCAGACGCGACCGGTCCTAAACACATGAATATCAAAGTGACCCGTGCGAAACTGGAAAGCCTGGTAGAAGACCTGGTGAACCGTTCTATCGAGCCGCTGAAAGTTGCTCTGCAGGACGCTGGCCTGTCCGTGTCTGATATCAACGACGTTATCCTCGTTGGTGGCCAGACCCGTATGCCAATGGTGCAGAAGAAAGTGGCTGAGTTCTTTGGTAAAGAGCCACGTAAAGACGTTAACCCGGACGAAGCAGTGGCTATCGGTGCTGCGGTTCAGGGTGGCGTACTGACCGGTGAAGTTAAAGACGTACTGCTGCTGGACGTTACCCCGCTGTCTCTGGGTATCGAAACCATGGGCGGTGTGATGACTGCGCTCATCAACAAAAACACCACCATCCCAACCAAGCACAGCCAGGTGTTCTCTACCGCTGAAGACAACCAGTCTGCGGTAACCATCCATGTGCTGCAGGGTGAGCGTAAGCGTGCGGCGGATAACAAATCTCTGGGTCAGTTCAACCTGGACGGTATTAACCCGGCACCGCGCGGCATGCCGCAGATCGAAGTCACCTTCGATATCGATGCTGACGGTATCCTGCACGTGTCTGCGAAAGACAAAAACAGCGGTAAAGAGCAGAAGATCACCATCAAGGCATCTTCTGGCCTGAACGAAGCTGAAATCGAAAAAATGGTTCGCGATGCCGAAGCTAACGCGGAATCCGACCGTAAGTTCGAAGAGCTGGTTCAGACCCGCAACCAGGGTGACCATCTGCTGCACAGCACCCGTAAGCAGGTTGAAGAAGCAGGCGATAAGCTGCCAGCGGAAGACAAGACTGCTATCGAAGCTGCACTGAGTGCGCTGGAATCCTCACTGAAAGGTGAAGATAAAGCGGACATCGAAGCGAAGATGCAGGAACTGGCACAGGCTTCTCAGAAGCTGATGGAAATCGCTCAGCAGCAGCACGCTCAACAGCAGGCGGGCGCTGACGCTTCGGCGAACAACGCGAAAGACGACGACGTTGTCGACGCTGAGTTCGAAGAAGTCAAAGACAAAAAATAATCGCCCTGATGCAGGGTAATTAATCGGCACGGGCGTAGGAGAACTCTCCACGCCCGTGCTCGCATGTTAAGGGGCTTAAAAAAACCAATGGCAAAGCAAGACTATTACGAGATTTTAGGCGTTCCGAAAACTGCGGAAGAGCGTGAAATCAAAAAGGCGTATAAGCGCCTGGCCATGAAATTCCACCCGGACCGTAACCAGGGTGACAAAGAGGCTGAAGCCAAATTTAAAGAGATCAAAGAAGCCTACGAAGTCCTGACCGATGCACAAAAACGTGCGGCCTATGACCAGTACGGTCACGCAGCCTTTGAACAGGGCGGCATGGGCGGCGGTGGATTCGGTGGCGGCGGCTTTGGTGGCGGCGCTGACTTCAGCGATATCTTTGGCGATGTGTTCGGCGATATCTTCGGCGGCGGCCGTGGTCGTCAGCGCGCGGCGCGCGGCGCGGACCTGCGCTACAACATGGAGCTGACGCTGGAAGAGGCCGTTCGCGGCGTAACCAAAGAGATCCGTATTCCAACGCTGGAAGAGTGTGACGTTTGCCACGGCAGCGGTGCGAAAGCGGGTACGCAGCCACAAACCTGTCCAACCTGTCACGGTTCGGGTCAGGTACAGATGCGTCAGGGCTTCTTTGCGGTGCAGCAGGCCTGTCCGCACTGTCACGGTCGCGGTACGCTGATCAAAGATCCGTGCACCAAATGCCACGGCCACGGTCGCGTTGAGAAAACCAAGACCCTGTCCGTTAAGATCCCGGCCGGCGTGGATACGGGCGACCGCATCCGTCTGGCAGGTGAGGGCGAAGCAGGCGAGCACGGCGCACCGGCAGGCGATTTGTACGTCCAGGTGCAGGTGAAACAGCACGCTATCTTTGAGCGTGAAGGGAACAACCTGTACTGCGAAGTGCCGATCAACTTTGCGATGGCGGCACTGGGCGGTGAAATCGAAGTACCGACGCTGGATGGTCGCGTCAATCTGAAGATCCCGGGCGAGACCCAGACCGGTAAGCTGTTCCGCATGCGCGGGAAAGGCGTTAAATCCGTTCGTGGTGGTGCGCAGGGCGACCTGCTTTGCCGCGTCGTCGTGGAAACGCCGGTTGGCCTGAACGACAAGCAGAAACAGCTGCTGAAAGAGCTGCAGGAGAGCTTCGGCGGCCCGACGGGTGAGAAAAACAGCCCGCGCTCCAAAAGCTTCTTCGATGGCGTCAAAAAATTCTTCGATGATTTGACCCGCTAATCGATCAGCTGGTTTTCATCCGCAAAAGCCCGGAAGCGATTCCGGGCTTTTTCTTTTTGTAGGTATTGCTCGGTTAAACTGAATCTATACTCAATATTAATCTGTTTTTGCCGAGCTATTTGGCTTGGTATTATGGTTTTATCGAGGTATTGTTGTAAAAGAGAGAACTTAAATGAAATTACTACACCGTTTCTTTAGCAGTGAGGCGTCCGGTGGCGTGATCCTGATTATTGCCGCAGCGGCCGCGATGGTGCTGGCTAACCTTGGCATCACGCAGGATCTCTACCATGCATTTCTGGAAACGCCCGTTGAGCTGAAGGTCGGGGCGCTGGAAATTAACAAGAACATGCTGCTGTGGATCAACGATGCGCTAATGGCGGTGTTTTTCCTGCTGGTGGGGCTTGAGGTCAAGCGTGAGCTGGTACTGGGCTCGCTTGCCAGCCGCCAGCGCGCGGCGTTCCCGGTCATTGCCGCGCTCGGTGGGATGGTGGTGCCAGCGCTGCTCTTCCTGGCATTCACCTGGCAGGATCCGATTGCACGTCACGGCTGGGCGATCCCGGCTGCGACGGATATCGCCTTTGCGCTCGGTGTCTTAGCCTTACTCGGTAGCCGCGTGCCGGTAGCCCTGAAAATCTTCCTGATGGCGCTGGCGATCATCGATGACCTGGGCGCCATTGTGATTATCGCGCTGTTCTACACCAGCGATCTGTCGATCCTGTCCCTGAGCGTGGCCGCCGGGGCGATTGCGGTGCTGGCGCTGCTGAACATCTTCAATGTTCGCCGCATCGGTATCTATATCCTGGTGGGGATGGTGCTGTGGACGGCGGTGCTGAAATCGGGCGTGCACGCTACGCTGGCAGGTGTGATCGTCGGCTTCCTCGTGCCGCTTAAGCCGCAGGACGGCAAGTCGCCTGCCAAACAGCTGGAGCATGTGCTGCATCCGTGGGTCGCCTTTATGATCCTGCCCCTATTTGCGTTTGCCAACGCGGGCGTTTCCCTCGGCGGCGTGACGCTGGACGGGCTGACGTCCGTACTGCCGCTGGGCATCATTGCCGGGCTGTTTATCGGTAAGCCGCTGGGCATTAGCCTCTTCTGCTGGCTGGCGACGAAGCTGAAGCTGGCGTCATTGCCGCACGGCACAACCTTTGGTCAAATTATGGCCGTCGGCGTGCTGTGTGGAATCGGGTTTACGATGTCGATCTTTATCTCGACCCTTGCGTTTGGCGCGCATGCGCCTGAGCTGATCGTCTGGGCGAAACTCGGCATTCTTATCGGGTCATTACTGGCCGCGGTAATCGGTTATACCTTGCTGAAGATTAAATTGTCCGGACAGGCCGTCCGGGCATAACGGAACACCGGGAGGAGGGCGATCCTTCTCCCGATACACACTCAGGGAGAGAAGACGCGATGTCTCATTTAAATTACAACCATCTGTACTACTTCTGGCACGTCTATAAGCAGGGCTCGGTGGTAGGAGCGGCAGAGGCGCTCTATCTGACGCCGCAAACCATCACCGGGCAAATCAAGGCGCTGGAAGAGCGTTTGCAGGGTAAGCTGTTCAAGCGTAAGGGGCGTGGGATTGAACCCAGCGAACTGGGCGAGCTGGTGTTTCGCTACGCGGACAAGATGTTCACCCTGAGCCAGGAGATGCTGGATATTGTCAACTACCGCAAAGAGTCGAACCTGCTCTTTGACGTGGGCGTGGCGGATGCGCTGTCCAAACGGCTGGTGAGCGGCGTGCTGGATGCGGCGGTGGTGGAAGATGAGCAAATCCATCTGCGCTGCTTTGAATCCACCCACGAGATGCTGCTCGAACAGCTGAGCCAGCACAAGCTGGATATGATTATCTCGGATTGTCCGATTGATTCCACCCAGCAGGAAGGGCTGTTCTCAGTAAAAATTGGCGAATGCGGCGTGAGCTTCTGGTGCATTAATCCGCCGCCGGAAAAACCGTTCCCCGCGTGCCTTGAAGAGCGCCGCTTGCTGGTGCCGGGAAGACGCTCAATGCTGGGACGCAAGCTGCTGAACTGGTTTAACTCGCAGGGGCTAAAGGTAGAAATCCTCGGTGAGTTCGACGATGCGGCGCTGATGAAAGCCTTTGGCGAAGCGCATAACGCCATCTTCGTTGCGCCGACGCTGTATGCGCACGATCTCTATTCGGACGATAAGATTACGGAGATAGGCAGAGTGGATAACGTGATGGAGGAGTATCACGCCATATTTGCCGAAAGGATGATTCAGCACCCGGCGGTGCAGCGAATCTGTAACCGTGACTACTCGGCGCTGTTTACGCCACCGGCAATCTAAAGGCATAAAAAAACCCGCGTTAAGCGGGTTCTTTAAACAAGCAACAACAAGTAGCGATTAAGCCAGTTTGTTGATCTGCGCGGTCAGGTTTGCTTTATGACGCGCTGCTTTGTTTTTGTGGATCAGACCTTTAGCAGCCTGACGATCCACGATTGGTTGCATTTCGTTAAATGCGTTCTGCGCTGCAGCTTTGTCGCCTGCTTCGATTGCTGCGTATACTTTCTTGATGAAAGTACGCATCATAGAGCGACGGCTTGCGTTGTGCTTACGAGCCTTTTCAGACTGAACGGCACGTTTCTTAGCTGATTTGATATTAGCCAAGTCCAACTCCCAAATATGTTCTATGTGGACAATTCAAAGGCCGAGGAATATGCCCTCTTTGCCTTCTTTTGTCAATGGATTTGTGCAAATAAGCGCCGTTAATTAGCGACGCTACGTTACGTAGTGATGGCTCAGGATTCTACCAGCTTGTCTTCCCTGAATACAGCCTTTCGGCATAAAAATCGCAGTTCACGAGCAGATTTTTTCGCTGCGAAAGGTCAGCCTGATGAAATCATTACGGCTTTCTGTTTTGCGCGAACAATCGCCGGTTAACCTTAACCGCTGTACAAGGTATACTTTGGCGATTTTCACTGTTTTGAGCCAGACATGAAGCTGATACGCGGCATACATAATCTCAGCAGCGCACCGCACGGGTGCGTGCTGACTATTGGTAATTTCGACGGCGTGCATCGTGGTCATCAGGCGCTGTTGCAGGGATTGCGTAAAGAAGGGGAGGCCCGCGGCCTGCCTGTTGTAGTGATGATTTTCGAGCCGCAGCCGCTGGAGCTGTTCGCGGGCGATAAATCTCCCGCCCGCCTCACTCGCCTGCGCGAGAAGTTGCGCTATCTGGCGGAGTCCGGCGTGGACTATGTATTGTGTGTACGTTTCGATCGCCGCTTTGCCGCGCTGACAGCACAAAATTTCGTCAGCGACCTGCTGGTTAAGCGCCTTGGCGTGCAGTTTCTCGCCGTGGGCGATGATTTCCGCTTTGGCGCTGGTCGTCAGGGCGATTTCTTGCTATTACAGAAGGCTGGTCTGGAGTACGGATTTGACGTCACCAGCGCGATGACCTTCTGCGAAGGCGGCGTGCGCGTCAGCAGCACGGCGGTTCGCCGGGCATTGGCCGATGATGAACTGGATACGGCTGAAACCCTGCTGGGGCATCCGTTTACTATCTCTGGCCGCGTGGTCCATGGCGATGCGCTGGGCCGCACGATAGGCTTCCCGACGGCGAATATACCGCTGCGTCGTCAGGTTTCCCCGGTTAAAGGGGTTTATGCGGTGGTAGTGGCAGGACTGGGCGATAAGCCGTTCTACGGCGTCGCCAACATTGGCACGCGTCCGACCGTCGCGGGTGTGCGTCAACAGTTAGAAGTGCACCTGCTGGACGTTGTAATGGACCTGTATGGTCGCCATATAGATGTGATACTGCGTAAAAAAATACGCAACGAGCAGCGATTTGGTTCGCTGGATGAACTAAAAGCGCAAATTGCGCGAGATGAATTGACGGCCCGCGAGTTTTTTGGGCTTTGAACCCGGCTTAACTGCCTACGTGATAAATACGGAACCGAGAATCTGATGAGTGACTATAAATCAACCCTGAATTTGCCGGAAACAGGGTTCCCGATGCGCGGCGATCTCGCCAAGCGCGAACCGGGAATGCTGGCGCGTTGGACCGATGATGACCTGTACGGCATCATTCGTGCAGCCAAAAAAGGCAAAAAAACCTTCATTCTGCATGATGGCCCTCCATATGCGAATGGCAGCATTCATATTGGTCACTCGGTTAACAAGATTCTGAAAGACATTATCGTGAAGTCCAAAGGGCTCACGGGCTATGACTCGCCTTACGTTCCAGGCTGGGACTGCCACGGTCTGCCAATCGAGCTGAAAGTGGAGCAAGAGTTCGGCAAGCCGGGTGAGAAGTTCACCGCCGCCGAGTTCCGTGCGAAATGCCGCGAATATGCAGCCACGCAGGTCGACGGTCAGCGCGCTGACTTCATCCGTCTGGGCGTGCTGGGCGACTGGTCGCACCCGTACCTGACCATGGATTTCAAAACTGAAGCCAACATCATCCGTGCGCTGGGCAAAATCATCGGTAACGGTCACCTGCACAAAGGCGCTAAGCCGGTGCACTGGTGCGTGGACTGCCGCTCTGCGCTGGCAGAAGCGGAAGTGGAGTATTACGACAAAACTTCCCCATCTATCGACGTGGCGTTCCATGCCGTCGATCAGGATGCGGTGAAGGCTAAATTTGGCGTCTCCTCGGTAAACGGCCCGATCTCTCTGGTGATTTGGACCACCACCCCGTGGACTCTGCCTGCCAACCGTGCGATCTCCCTGTCCGGTGAGTTCGAATACGCACTGGTGCAGATTGACGGTCAGGCGGTTATCCTGGCGAAAGATCTGGTTGAGAGCGTGCTGAAGCGCGCGCATATCAGTGACTACACCGTGCTGGGCACCGTGAAAGGTGACGCCCTGGAGCTGATGCGCTTCAAGCACCCGTTCCTGGACTTCGACGTTCCGGCGATCCTGGGCGATCACGTGACGCTGGAAGCGGGTACCGGTGCGGTGCATACCGCCGGTGGCCACGGTCCTGACGACTACAACATCAGCCTGAAGTACGGTCTGGAAATCGCTAACCCGGTCGGCCCGGACGGTTCTTATCTGCCTGGCACCTACCCGGCGCTGGATGGTATCAACGTCTTCAAAGCGAACGACATTATCGTCGACATGCTGCGTACCAGCGGCGCGCTGCTGCACGTAGAAAAAATGCAGCACAGCTATCCGTGCTGCTGGCGTCACAAGACCCCGATCATCTTCCGTGCGACCCCACAGTGGTTCGTCAGCATGGATCAGAAAGGCCTGCGCGAGCAGTCTCTGAAAGAGATCAAAGGCGTGCAGTGGATCCCTGACTGGGGCCAGGCGCGTATCGAATCCATGGTAGCTAACCGTCCTGACTGGTGTATCTCCCGTCAGCGTACCTGGGGTGTACCGATGTCTCTGTTCGTGCACAAAGAGACGCAGGAACTGCACCCGAACACCCTGGAACTGATGGAAGAAGTGGCGAAGCGCGTCGAAGTTGACGGCATTCAGGCGTGGTGGGATCTCGACGCCCGCGACATCCTGGGCGCTGATGCAGATAACTACGAGAAAGTGCCGGATACCCTGGACGTGTGGTTCGACTCCGGGTCTACCCACTCCTCCGTGGTTGACGTGCGTCCGGAATTCGCCGGTCACGCTGCCGATATGTATCTGGAAGGGTCGGACCAACACCGCGGCTGGTTCATGTCATCTCTGATGATCTCCACCGCCATGAAGGGTAAAGCACCTTACCGTCAGGTACTGACTCACGGCTTCACCGTGGATGGACAGGGCCGTAAGATGTCCAAGTCCATCGGTAACACCGTTTCTCCGCAGGATGTGATGAACAAGCTGGGCGCAGACATCCTGCGTCTGTGGGTGGCTTCGACCGACTACACCGGCGAAATGGCGGTGTCTGACGAGATCCTGAAGCGTGCTGCCGACAGCTATCGCCGTATCCGTAACACCGCGCGCTTCCTGCTGGCGAACCTGAACGGGTTCGATCCGGCAAAAGACATGGTGAAACCGGAAGAGATGGTGGTGCTGGACCGCTGGGCGGTAGGCTGCGCGAAAGCGGCGCAGGACGATATCCTGAAAGCCTATGAGTCTTACGACTTCCACGAAGTGGTGCAGCGCCTGATGCGCTTCTGCTCCATCGAGATGGGCTCGTTCTACCTCGACATCATCAAAGACCGCCAGTACACCGCGAAAGCGGACAGCGTGGCGCGTCGTAGCTGCCAGACCGCGCTGTTCCACATCGCAGAAGCGCTGGTACGCTGGATGGCGCCGATCATGTCCTTCACCGCGGATGAAATCTGGGGCTATCTGCCGGGTGACCGTGAGAAGTATGTCTTCACGGGTGAGTGGTACGAAGGTCTGTTCGATCTCTCCAGCACCGAAGCGATGAACGATGCCTTCTGGGACGAGCTGCTGAAAGTGCGTGGCGAAGTGAACAAGGTTATCGAGCAGGCGCGCGCAGACAAGAAAGTCGGCGGCTCTCTGGAAGCGGCAGTCACGCTGTACGCCGAACCGGAGCTGGCGGCGAAGCTGATCGCGCTGGGCGATGAATTACGATTTGTCCTGTTGACCTCCGGTGCGAAAGTTGCGGATTATGCCGAGGCTTCTGCTGATGCTCAGCAGAGCGAACTGCTCAAAGGACTGAAAGTCGCGCTGAGCAAAGCCGACGGTGAGAAATGCCCGCGTTGCTGGCATTACACCACCGATGTCGGTCAGGTGGCGGAACACGCAGACATCTGCGGACGCTGTGTAAGCAACGTCGCCGGTGACGGCGAAAAACGTAAGTTTGCCTGATGAGTAAAACTCTCTGTTCAACAGGACTGCGCTGGCTGTGGCTGGTTGTGGTGGTGCTGATTATCGATCTGGGCAGCAAATTCCTGATCCTCCAGAATTTTGCTCTGGGGGAGACGGTCCCGCTGTTCCCATCGCTTAACCTGCACTACGCGCGTAACTACGGCGCAGCGTTTAGTTTCCTTGCCGACAGCGGTGGCTGGCAGCGCTGGTTCTTTGCAGGTATCGCTCTGGGTATCTGCGTGATCCTGGCGGTGCTGATGTACCGCTCGAAGGCCACGCAAAAGCTGAATAACATCGCCTACGCGCTGATCATTGGCGGCGCGCTGGGCAACCTGTTTGACCGCCTGTGGCACGGCTTTGTGGTCGATATGATTGACTTTTACGTCGGCGACTGGCATTTCGCGACCTTTAACCTGGCCGATACGGCAATTTGTATCGGTGCGGCGTTAATCGTGCTGGAAGGCTTCTTGCCTAAACCGGCTGCGAAAGAGCAGGCGTAACACACTCGCCCGGTGGTGTAATGCCACCGGGCAAAACAAGCGAGCAATTTGCATGTCTAAATCCGTACAGAGCAACAGCGCGGTTCTCGTTCACTTCACGCTGAAGCTGGATGACGGCTCCACGGCCGAATCCACCCGCAATAACGGCAAACCGGCCCTGTTTCGTCTTGGCGATACCTCCCTGTCTGAAGGTCTTGAGCAGCAGCTTCTCGGTCTGAAAGAGGGTGAGAAAAAGGCCTTTTCGCTGGAGCCGGATGCCGCGTTTGGCGTGCCGAGTCCGGACCTGATCCAGTATTTCTCGCGCCGCGAGTTTATGGATGCGGGTGAACCGGAAATCGGAGCGATTATGCTCTTTACCGCTATGGACGGCAGCGAAATGCCTGGCGTGATCCGCGAAATCAACGGCGACTCCATTACCGTTGACTTCAACCATCCGCTTGCCGGGCGTACCGTTCATTTTGATGTTGAAGTGCTGGAAATCGATCCTGCACTGGAGGCCTGAAATGCAGATCCTGTTGGCTAACCCGCGCGGCTTCTGCGCCGGTGTAGACCGCGCTATCAGCATTGTTGAAAACGCGCTGGAGATTTACGGCGCGCCGATTTATGTGCGTCACGAAGTGGTGCATAACCGCTATGTGGTCGACAGCCTGCGCGAGCGCGGCGCAATTTTTATTGAGCAGATCAGCGAAGTACCGGACGGTGCGATTCTGATCTTCTCCGCGCACGGTGTCTCGCAGGCGGTCCGTAACGAAGCAAAAAGCCGCGATCTGACCGTATTCGATGCTACCTGTCCGCTGGTGACAAAAGTGCATATGGAAGTGGCGCGCGCCAGCCGTCGTGGTGAAGAGTCGATTTTGATTGGCCATGCCGGTCATCCGGAAGTCGAAGGCACCATGGGCCAGTACAGCAACCCGGAAGGGGGGATGTATCTGGTTGAGTCGCCTGAAGATGTCCTTACGCTGAACGTGAAAAACGAAGCGCGTCTGTCGTTTATGACCCAGACGACGCTCTCCGTAGACGATACCTCAGACGTGATTGACGCCCTGCGTCAGCGCTTCCCGAAAATCGTCGGCCCGCGTAAGGATGATATCTGCTACGCAACCACTAACCGTCAGGAAGCGGTGCGCGCGCTGGCTGAAAAGGCGGATGTGGTGCTCGTGGTCGGCTCCAAAAACTCATCTAACTCCAACCGTCTGGCCGAACTGGCGCAGCGCATGGGGAAAATGGCTTTCCTGATTGATGACGCGTCGGATATTCAGGAAGCGTGGGTTAAAGACGCGGCCTGTGTCGGCGTGACGGCCGGGGCATCTGCGCCAGATATTCTGGTTCAGAACGTCATTTCCCGTCTGCAGGAGCTGGGCGGTGGCGAAGCGGTGCCGCTGGAGGGGCGTGAAGAGAACATCGTTTTCGAAGTCCCGAAAGAACTGCGCATCGACGCCCGCGAAGTTGAATAGTCCTTTTTCTGATGAAAGGCCAGCACCTCCTGTGCTGGCCTTTTTTTTACCCGTTACTTTATCGTGACGACAAAATCATGTCTTTTACTGATATTTAAGTCGGTTTCACGTTAAATTCTAATTATCGGTGTTTTCAGTTGGCAGTGCTTCTCAAGGCTGGTTAATCTGAAAACGGTTTACATCATTTTAACGTAAGAGAATAACTATGCATGATGCACAGATCCGTGTCGCCATTGCGGGCGCGGGTGGACGTATGGGCCGTCAGCTTATTCAGGCGGCACTTCAGATGGATGGCGTAGCGCTTGGCGCGGCACTGGAGCGTGAAGGTTCTTCGCTTCTGGGGACCGATGCCGGTGAGCTGGCGGGCGCTGGCCACACGGGCGTTACCGTGCAAAGCAGTCTGGAAGCGGTAAAAGAGGACTTCGATGTATTCATCGATTTTACCCGCCCGGAAGGGACGCTCACGCATCTGGCGTTTTGTCGTCAGCACGGCAAGGGGATGGTGATCGGCACCACCGGTTTTGACGATGCGGGCAAGCAGGCTATCCAGGATGCATCAAAAGAGATTGCAATTGTCTTCGCGGCAAACTTCAGCGTGGGCGTTAACGTCATGCTGAAGCTGCTGGAGAAGGCCGCGAAGGTGATGGGCAATTATACCGATATCGAGATTGTAGAAGCTCACCACCGTTACAAGGTTGATGCGCCATCTGGCACGGCGCTGGCGATGGGCGAAGCGATTGCTCATGCACTTGATAAAGATTTAAAAGACTGCGCGGTCTATACCCGCGAAGGTTACACCGGCGAACGCGTGCCTGGCACCATTGGTTTCGCAACCGTGCGAGCGGGTGACATCGTCGGCGAACATACGGCGATGTTCGCCGATATTGGCGAACGTGTCGAAATTACGCATAAAGCTTCAAGCCGAATGACGTTCGCCAACGGCGCCGTACGTTCCGCTTTGTGGCTTAAAAGCAAGAAAAGCGGTCTTTTTGATATGCGAGATGTGCTCGATCTCAACAATTTGTAAGCATTATTACCCATCGTGATGTGGTTATTGCAGTCGTAATTGTTTGATTGCATAGGGCAATATTTTATTGCCCTTTTATTTTATCTGTTTCATGTGTTATTTTTAATTAAGCATCTAAATTTCTTTATCTTGTAGCGTTTTAACGTTGCTGAAATGTAAATTTTGACCATCCGGTCCACTTTTTCATGCTCTAACACGACATTTTTTATTAAACCAGGCGCGCAAGCGTTTTCAGCAGTGATTTACCTGATCTTTTTGTCGCTTAAGCCGCATTACTCTCGCCAGGGCTGCAAAACACTAAACAAAATATCCGTTTTAAGTTGACTTTTACCCACCAAATCTCCAGAATGCCGCCGTTTGCCAAAAATCCGCTGGCAACACATTTGCATTGATTCATGACACGGTTATGAATTAATATGCAAATAAAGTGAGTGAATATTCTCTGGAGGGTGTTTTGATTAAGTCAGCGCTATTGGTTCTGGAAGACGGAACCCAGTTTATCGGTCGGGCCATAGGGGCAACGGGTTCGGCGGTTGGGGAAGTCGTTTTCAATACTTCAATGACCGGTTATCAAGAAATCCTCACTGATCCTTCCTATTCTCGCCAAATCGTTACTCTTACTTATCCTCATATCGGCAATGTCGGCACCAATGCGGCTGACGAAGAATCCTCTCAGGTACATGCGCAAGGCCTGGTCATCCGCGACCTGCCGCTGATTGCCAGCAACTTCCGCAATACCGAAGATCTTTCTTCTTACCTGAAGCGCCATAACATCGTGGCGATTGCCGATATCGATACCCGTAAGCTAACGCGTCTGCTGCGCGAGAAGGGTGCACAGAACGGCTGTATCATCGCGGGTGATAACCTCGATGCGACGCTGGCGCTTGAAAAAGCGAAAGCCTTCCCTGGCCTGAACGGCATGGACCTGGCGAAAGAAGTGACTACTGCTGAAGCCTACAGCTGGACTCAGGGTAGCTGGACGCTGGAAGGCGACCTGCCGGAAGCGAAAAAAGAGAGCGAGCTGCCGTTCCACGTGGTGGCCTACGATTTCGGCGCCAAGCGCAACATCCTGCGCATGCTGGTTGACCGCGGCTGCCGCCTGACGGTGGTTCCTGCACAAACGTCTGCCGAAGACGTGCTGAAGATGAATCCGGACGGTATTTTCCTGTCCAACGGTCCTGGCGACCCGGCGCCGTGTGATTACGCCATCGCCGCCATCAAGTCCTTCCTGGAAACCGACATCCCGGTATTCGGCATCTGCCTCGGCCATCAGCTGCTGGCGCTGGCTAGCGGTGCGAACACCGTTAAGATGAAGTTCGGCCACCACGGTGGTAACCACCCGGTGAAAGACATCGATAACAACACGGTGATGATCACCGCGCAGAACCACGGCTTTGCCGTCGATGAAGCCTCAATGCCGGCTAACCTGCGCGTGACCCATAAGTCGCTGTTCGATGGCACCCTGCAGGGTATCCACCGTACCGATAAGCCAGCATTCAGCTTCCAGGGCCACCCTGAAGCCAGCCCGGGTCCACACGACGCCGCGCCGCTGTTCGATCACTTCATCGAACTTATCGAGCAATACCGTAAGACAGCTAAATAATCAGGAGCCGAGAAGACAATGCCAAAACGTACAGACATAAAAAGCATCCTGATCCTTGGCGCTGGCCCGATCGTGATCGGCCAGGCCTGCGAATTCGACTACTCCGGCGCGCAGGCGTGTAAAGCCCTGCGCGAAGAGGGTTACCGCGTTATCCTGGTGAACTCCAACCCGGCAACCATCATGACCGACCCGGAAATGGCAGATGCAACCTACATCGAGCCGATTCACTGGGAAGTGGTGCGTAAAATCATCGAGAAAGAGCGTCCGGACGCGGTGCTGCCAACCATGGGCGGCCAGACGGCGCTGAACTGTGCGCTGGAGCTGGAGCGTCAGGGCGTGCTGGAAGAGTTCGGCGTGACCATGATCGGCGCGACCGCCGACGCCATTGATAAAGCAGAAGACCGTCGCCGCTTCGACGTGGCAATGAAGAAAATCGGCCTCGACACCGCGCGTTCCGGTATCGCACACAATATGGAAGAAGCGCTGGCCGTTGCCGCTGAAGTGGGTTATCCGTGCATCATCCGTCCATCGTTCACCATGGGCGGCACCGGCGGCGGTATCGCCTACAACCGTGAAGAGTTCGAAGAGATTTGTGAGCGCGGTCTTGATCTCTCCCCAACCAAAGAGCTGCTGATTGACGAGTCGCTGATTGGCTGGAAAGAGTACGAGATGGAAGTGGTGCGTGATAAAAACGACAACTGCATCATCGTCTGCTCCATCGAAAACTTCGATGCGATGGGTATCCACACCGGTGACTCCATCACCGTTGCGCCAGCCCAGACCCTGACCGACAAAGAGTATCAAATCATGCGTAACGCCTCGATGGCGGTACTGCGTGAAATCGGCGTGGAAACCGGCGGTTCTAACGTGCAGTTCTCGGTTAACCCGAAAACAGGCCGCCTGATTGTTATCGAAATGAACCCGCGCGTGTCCCGTTCCTCCGCGCTGGCGTCTAAAGCGACCGGCTTCCCGATTGCGAAAGTGGCGGCGAAGCTGGCGGTGGGTTACACCCTCGACGAGCTGATGAACGACATCACCGGTGGCCGCACGCCTGCGTCCTTCGAGCCGTCCATCGACTACGTTGTGACCAAAATTCCTCGCTTCAACTTCGAGAAATTCGCGGGCGCGAACGACCGTCTGACCACCCAGATGAAATCTGTCGGTGAAGTGATGGCGATTGGCCGCACCCAGCAGGAATCCCTGCAGAAAGCGCTGCGCGGCCTGGAAGTGGGCGCGACCGGCTTTGACCCGAAAGTGAGTCTGGACGACCCGGAAGCGCTGACTAAAATTCGCCGCGAGCTGAAAGACGCGGGCGCAGAGCGTATCTGGTACATCGCCGATGCCTTCCGTGCGGGCCTGTCCGTGGACGGCGTGTTCAACCTGACCAACATCGACCGCTGGTTCCTGGTGCAGATTGAAGAGCTGGTCCGTCTGGAAGAACAGGTTGCCGAGCTGGGCATTACCGGTCTGGACGCTGACTTCCTGCGCGTGCTGAAGCGTAAAGGCTTCGCCGACGCGCGTCTGGCTAAGCTGGCGGGCGTGCGTGAAGCAGAAATCCGCAAGCTGCGCGACCAGTACAACCTGCACCCGGTCTACAAGCGCGTGGACACCTGTGCGGCTGAATTCTCGACCGACACCGCGTACATGTACTCCACCTATGAAGACGAGTGCGAAGCGAACCCGTCAGTCGACCGCGACAAGATTATGGTGCTGGGCGGCGGTCCAAACCGTATCGGCCAGGGCATCGAGTTCGACTACTGCTGTGTACACGCCTCGCTGGCGCTGCGCGAAGACGGTTACGAGACCATCATGGTCAACTGTAACCCTGAAACGGTTTCTACCGACTACGACACCTCTGACCGCCTCTACTTCGAGCCGGTTACCCTGGAAGACGTGCTGGAAATCGTGCGCATCGAGAAGCCAAAAGGCGTTATCGTGCAGTACGGTGGCCAGACCCCGCTGAAGCTGGCGCGCGCGCTGGAAGCGGCGGGCGTACCGGTTATCGGCACCAGCCCGGATGCGATTGACCGCGCGGAAGACCGCGAGCGTTTCCAGCAGGCGGTTGACCGTCTGAAGCTGAAACAGCCGGCGAACGCCACCGTGACCGCTATCGAACAGGCCGTTGAGAAGGCGAAAGAGATTGGCTACCCGCTGGTGGTGCGTCCTTCCTACGTGCTGGGCGGCCGTGCGATGGAAATCGTTTATGACGAAGCCGACCTGCGTCGCTACTTCCAGACCGCAGTGAGCGTTTCCAACGATGCGCCAGTGCTGCTCGACCGCTTCCTCGACGACGCGGTGGAAGTAGACGTTGACGCCATCTGCGACGGCGAAATGGTGCTGATTGGCGGCATCATGGAGCATATCGAGCAGGCGGGCGTGCACTCCGGCGACTCCGCCTGTTCTCTGCCAGCGTACACCCTGAGCCAGGAGATTCAGGACGTGATGCGCCAGCAGGTACAGAAGCTGGCCTTCGAGCTGCAGGTTCGCGGCCTGATGAACGTCCAGTTCGCGGTGAAAGACAACGAAGTCTACCTGATCGAAGTCAACCCGCGTGCGGCACGTACCGTACCGTTCGTCTCCAAAGCCACCGGCGTACCGCTGGCGAAAGTGGCAGCGCGCGTGATGGCGGGCCAGACGCTGGCGCAGCAGGGTGTGACCAAGGAGATCATTCCACCGTACTACTCGGTGAAAGAAGTGGTGCTGCCGTTCAACAAATTCCCGGGCGTTGACCCGCTGTTAGGGCCAGAAATGCGCTCTACCGGGGAAGTGATGGGCGTGGGCCGCACCTTTGCCGAAGCGTTCGCGAAGGCGCAGCTGGGCAGTAGCTCTACCATGAGAAAATCAGGCCGTGCGCTGCTCTCCGTTCGCGAAGGCGACAAAGAGCGCGTGGTTGACCTGGCCGCCAAGCTGCTGAAACAGGGCTTTGAGCTGGACGCAACCCACGGTACGGCGATTGTGCTGGGTGAAGCCGGCATCAATCCGCGTCTGGTGAACAAGGTGCATGAAGGCCGTCCGCACATTCAGGACCGTATCAAGAATGGCGAATACACCTACATCATCAACACCACCGCAGGCCGCCAGGCGATTGAAGACTCCAAGCTGATTCGCCGCAGCGCGCTGCAGTACAAGGTGCACTACGACACAACCCTGAACGGCGGTTTCGCAACGGCTATGGCGCTGAACGCGGATGCTACCGAGAAGGTGATTTCAGTGCAGGAAATGCACGCGCAGATTAGCAAGTAAGTAAAAATGCCCGGTGCCGTTCGGTTGCCGGGCATTCTCCCCATCTTCAGAACCTTCTGGTTTTTCATCCGGTTTCAGTCAGTTAGCCTAAAATGGTTAGGTCGATAACGAAATTCAACTGAGAGCAGGGGAAAACACCATGCAAAATAAATTACTGATCGCTTCCGTTCTGGCTGCTACGGCAATGTTTACCGTTGCGGGCTGTTCGTCTAATCAGGCCGTAAAAACCACCGATGGCAAAACCATTGTCACCGACGGCAAACCGCAGGTGGATGACGATACCGGTCTGGTGTCGTACAAAAACGCCGAAACCGGTCAAACCGAGCAGATTAACCGTGACCAGGTGAAATCCATGGGCGAGCTGGATAACTAATTCAGAATTCTGACGTAAGCCCGTCAATAATATTCACTATTAGCCTGTTGAATTACTGACTACACTCTTTTGTTAAAAGAAAGCAGTAACAACAGGCTAATCAATGATTCTGATAATTTATGCCCATCCTTATCCGCAGCACTCGCATGCGAATAAGCGGATGCTTGAGCAGGTAAGGACGCTTGATAACGTTGAGATACGTTCCCTCTATCAACTCTATCCCGATTTTAATATCGATATCGCCGCCGAACAGGAGGCGCTTTCTCGTTCCGATCTGATTATCTGGCAGCACCCCATGCAGTGGTACAGCACGCCTCCGCTGCTGAAACTGTGGATTGATAAAGTCTTCTCCCACGGCTGGGCGTATGGACACAACGGCCATGCGCTAAAAGGGAAAAGCCTGATGTGGGCGGTCACCACCGGCGGTGGGGAAAGCCATTTTGATATCGGTTCCTTCCCGGGTTTTGACGTCCTGGCGCAGCCGCTGCAGGCGACAGCGCTCTATTGCGGTCTGAACTGGCTCCCGCCTTTTGCGATGCATTGCACGTTTGTTTGCGACGATGAAACGCTGCAGGCGCAGGCTCGCCATTATAAACAACGCTTACTTGAGTGGCAGGAGACGCACCATGGATAGCCATACGCTGATACAGGCGCTGATTTACCTCGGCGCGGCGGCGCTGATTGTGCCCGTGGCGGTACGCCTGGGGCTGGGCTCTGTTCTCGGCTATCTGATTGCGGGCTGCGTCATTGGGCCGTGGGGCTTTCGACTGGTCACGGATGCAGAGGCGATTCTCCATTTTGCTGAAATCGGCGTTGTGCTGATGCTGTTTGTGATTGGCCTGGAGCTTGATCCCCAGAGGTTGTGGAAGCTTCGCGCCTCGGTATTTGGCGGAGGGGCACTGCAGATGGTGGCCTGCGGCCTGCTGCTGGGTGGGTTCTGCATCCTGCTGGGCATGGACTGGAAAGTGGCAGAGCTCATCGGCATGACGCTGGCGCTCTCCTCAACGGCTATTGCCATGCAGGCGATGAACGAGCGAAATCTGACGGTATCCCAGATGGGACGTAGCGCGTTCTCGGTGCTGTTGTTCCAGGATATTGCCGCTATTCCGCTGGTGGCGATGATCCCGCTGCTGGCAGCCAGCGGTTCCTCTACCACGCTGGGCGCTTTCGCGCTGTCGGCACTGAAGGTGGCGGGCGCGCTGGCGCTGGTGGTGCTGCTTGGCCGTTACGTGACCCGCCCGCTGCTGCGGTTTGTTGCCCGTTCAGGCCTGCGCGAAGTGTTCAGTGCCGTGGCGCTGTTCCTGGTGTTTGGCTTTGGTCTGCTGCTGGAAGAAGCCGGGCTGTCGATGGCGATGGGGGCGTTCCTCGCAGGCGTCCTGCTTGCGAGCTCGGAATACCGCCACGCGCTGGAAAGCGATATCGAGCCGTTCAAAGGGTTACTGCTGGGGCTGTTTTTCATCGGCGTGGGGATGTCCGTCGACTTTGGCACGCTTGTGGCTCACCCGCTGCGGATCGTCATCCTGCTCGTCGGCTTCCTGATCATTAAAATGGTAATGCTGTGGCTGATTGCGCGTCCGCTGAAGGTTCCAAATAAGCAGCGCAGCTGGTTTGCAGTGCTGCTGGGGCAGGGGAGTGAATTTGCGTTCGTGGTCTTTGGCGCCGCGCAGATGGCAAACGTGCTCGATCCCGAGTGGGCGAAAGCGCTGACGCTGGCAGTCGCGCTGTCGATGGCCGCAACGCCCGTTCTGCTGGTGGTGCTGACGCGTCTGGAAAAATCGGGTAGCGAGCAGGAGCGCGAAGCCGATGAAATTGACGAAGAACAGCCGCGCGTCATCATTGCCGGATTTGGCCGCTACGGGCAGATCGTTGGCCGTCTGCTGCTGTCCAGCGGGGTGAAGATGGTTATCCTCGATCACGACCCCGACCATGTCGATACTCTGCGTAAATTTGATATGAAGGTATTTTACGGCGATGCGACCCGCGTCGATCTATTGGAATCCGCCGGTGCGGCCAAAGCGGAGGTATTGATTAACGCGATTGACGATCCGGAGACCAGCATGCAGATGGTGGAAATGGCAAAAGAACATTTCCCGGATCTGACCATTATTTCCCGTGCCCGCGATGTGGATCATTATATCCGTCTCAGGCAAGCGGGCGTAGAAGCCCCTGAGCGTGAAACCTTTGAAGGCGCGCTGAAATCTGGCCGTATGGCGCTGGAAAATCTGGGGCTCGGCGCGTATGAAGCGCGCGAGCGGGCGGACCTGTTCCGCCGCTTTAACACCGAGATGGTCGAAGAGATGGCGGCGATGGCCGGGAGTACGGCCACCGAGCGTGCGGCGGTGTTTAAACGCACCAGCGCCATGCTGACGGAAATCATTAACGAGGACCGTAATCACCTGTCGCTGATCCAGCGTCACGGCTGGCAGGGCACGGAAGAGGGCAAGCATACCGGCGATCCGTCTGACGAACCGGAGAGTAAACCTTCCGCGTGAAGTGGAGTTGCCAGCAATATTAAAAAATTTCTTTATCTTTACTCTGCCGCCAGTCGACGAAAGATTAAGCTTTCCGTATAGTGGCGGCAATTTTTTGCATCCGGGAAATTTTCAATGATCAGTCTGATTGCAGCGCTGGCGGTGGACCGCGTTATCGGTATGGAAAATGCCATGCCGTGGAACCTGCCTGCCGATCTCGCATGGTTTAAACGTACTACGTTAAACAAGCCGGTAGTGATGGGCCGCCTGACCTGGGAGTCGATTGGTCGTCCATTGCCGGGCCGTAAGAATATCGTTATCAGCAGCCAGCCGGGCACTGACGATCGCGTCGAATGGGTAAAATCAGTCGACGAGGCGATTGCTGCATGCGGCAATGCCGAAGAGATCATGGTGATCGGCGGTGGGCGCGTGTACGAGCAGTTCCTGCCAAAAGCGCAGAAGCTGTATTTGACCCACATTGATGCAGAAGTGGAAGGGGATACTCATTTCCCGGACTACGATCCGGACGAGTGGGAATCGGTATTCAGTGAATTCCACGACGCGGATGCACAGAACTCCCATAGCTACTGCTTCGAGATTCTGGAACGTCGTTAAGTGATTTTCCCTCTCCCGGCCGGGAGAGGGAATAGCGTATCAGGAGGCGACGGCCTCGCCTTCTCCTAAGTCCAGCTGTCGGTTGGACGGCTGCACAAAGTAAGCTTTATCTTCCCAGCGCAAGCAGGTTAACTCTCCGCCCCAGCAGCATCCGGTATCCAGACCGTAAATCCCTTCCGGCGTTCCTTTTCCTTCCAGTGCCGCCCAGTGACCAAATACCACGCTGTACTCGCTTGTCACCGGCCCCGGAATGGCAAACCACGGTTTCAGCGGAGCGGGCGCACTTTCCGGCGTCTCTTTGGAATACATGTCCAGCTGTCCGTTCGGGAAGCAGAAGCGCATGCGGGTAAAGGCGTTGGTGATAAAGCGTAGACGGGCCAGACCGCTGAGATCCTCGCTCCAGTGGTTCGGCATATCGCCGTACATGGCATCGAGGAAGAAAGGATACGAGTCGCTTGCCAGCACCGCCTCAACGTCGCGCGCGCAGGTTTTCGCCGTCTCAAGATCCCATTGCGGGGTGATCCCGGCATGCGCCATGACCAGCTTTTTCTCCTCGTCGACCTGCAGCAGCGGCTGACGGCGAAGCCAGTTAATCAGATCGTCCGCGTCCGGCGCATCCAGCAGCGGAGTGAGGCGATCTTTAGGTTTGTTGCGGCTGATCCCGGCGAACACCGCCAGCAGATGCAGATCGTGATTGCCCAGCACCATGCGGACGCTGTCGCCCAGCGATTTGACGAAACGTAATACTTCAAGGGAGCCGGGGCCACGCGCGACTAAATCGCCCGTCAGCCAGAGCGTGTCCTGTCCTGGCGTAAAGTCGACCTGTTTTAATAATGCGATCAGTTCATCGTAGCAACCGTGAACGTCGCCAATCAGATATGTAGACATTAGATTAATGAATAAGTGTGGTTACGGCGAGACGGAACACGGGAATGGCAACGCGGAAATCATTGCCATCGACATCGACCATTTCATAATGGCCCTGCATCGTACCCATCGGCGTTTCAATCACCGCGCCGCTGGTGTACTGGTACTCTTCGCCAGGGGCGATGTGGGGCTGTTCACCGACCACACCTTCACCCTGAACTTCGATTTCGCGGCCATTGCCGTTGGTGATAAGCCAGTAGCGTCCGCGCAGCTGCACGGGCGTCCGCCCCAGATTGCGAATGGTCACGGTGTAAGCAAAGACAAAACGTTCTTCGTCCGGCGATGACTGTGATTCAACATAGACGCTTTGTACATGGACACATACGCGGGGCGAATCAATCATGGCTTAACTCTCCTTCGGCGGCGCATTATCGCTGATGTAATTAGCCAGCTTGCAGTATTGCTCTACGGAAATGTTCTCCGCACGCATTGCCGGGTCGATTCCCAGTTCGGCTAACACCTCAACGGTAAAGGAATTGCTGAGGCTGTTACGGATCGTTTTACGACGCTGGTTAAAGGCTTCAGTGGTAATGCGGCTCAGTACACGCAGATCTTTAACCGGATACGGTTTCGTTTTGTGCGGTACAAGGCGCACAACCGCTGAATCCACTTTCGGTGGTGGTGTGAACGCTGACGGCGGTACTTCGAGTACCGGGATCACGTTGCAGTAATATTGTGCCATCACGCTTAAACGACCATACGCTTTACTGTTCGGGCCTGCAACCAGACGGTTAACAACCTCTTTTTGCAACATGAAGTGCATGTCGGCAATGGCATCAGTATAGCTAAAGAGGTGGAACATGAGCGGCGTGGAGATGTTGTACGGCAGGTTGCCGAAGACGCGCAGCGGCTGGCCCATTTTTTCCGACAGTTCGCCAAAGTTCATGGTCATGGCGTCCTGCTGATAGATGGTCAGCTTCGGCCCGAGGAACGGGTGCGTTTGCAGGCGAGCGGCCAGATCGCGGTCCAGTTCGATGACGGTCAGCTCGTCAAGGCGTTCGCCTACCGGCTCGGTCAGCGCGGCAAGACCCGGGCCGATTTCGACCATCGCCTGACCTTTTTGCGGATTAATAGCCGAGACAATGCTTTCGATCACGAACTGATCGTTAAGGAAGTTTTGCCCGAAACGTTTACGGGCTAAGTGGCCCTGATGGACTCGATTAGTCATTGAGTATTAACAATCATTTTGATGGCGAGATTAAGCGCCGTAATAAAACTGCCGACATCCGCTTTCCCCTGGCCTGCCAGATCCAGCGCAGTACCGTGGTCAACGGACGTTCGAATAAAGGGTAAACCGAGGGTGATATTCACCCCGCGGCCAAAGCCCTGGTATTTTAGCACGGGCAGGCCCTGATCGTGGTACATCGCGAGCACGGCGTCGGCATTATCCAGGTATTTCGGCTGGAAAAGAGTATCTGCAGGGAGCGGCCCGCTGAGGTTCATCCCCTTCGCCCGCATTTCGTTGAGCACCGGAATAATGGTGTCGATCTCTTCGGTGCCCATGTGCCCGCCTTCGCCGGCGTGCGGATTCAGGCCACAGACCAGCACATGCGGCTGCGGTATCCCAAACTTTGTCTGCAGATCGTGGTGCAAAATCCCGATGATCTCGCGCAGGAGTTCAGGGGTGATCGCATCAGGAATGGCTTTGATCGGCAGATGGGTGGTCACCAGCGCAACGCGCATTTCCTCCGTCGCCAGCATCATCACCACTTTCGGGCTACGTGAGCGCTCTTCGAAGAACTCCGTATGCCCGGTAAACGGTATACCCGCTTCGTTGATGACGCCTTTATGGACGGGACCGGTAATCAGGGCGGCAAATTCGCCCTTCAGGCAACCGTCGCAGGCGCGCGCCAGGGTTTCCACGACATAGTGGCCGTTTTCCGTGCTGAGCTGGCCAGGAATGACCGGCGTACGAAGGGGAACAGAAAGAAGGGTGAGGGTACCGGCTTGCTGCGGTGCAGGCTGTTGGCCTTCAACGTAAGGGATAAGCGTTAAAGGCAGACCGAGCAGCGTTGCCCGGTCTTGTAACAGTGTTGCATCGGCGCAGACAACCAGTTCTACAGGCCAGCTGCGCTGGGCGAGCTGGACAACGAGGTCAGGCCCAATCCCGGCGGGTTCGCCGGGCGTGATAACAACACGATGCTGTTTCATTAGTTGCTCAGAATTTTCACGTATGCGCTGGCGCGTTGTTCCTGCATCCAGGTGGCTGCTTCTTCAGAGAACTTACGGTTAAACAGCATACGGTAGGCTCTGTCTTTTTGTGCCGCATCCGTTTTATCAACGTTACGGGTGTCCATCAGCTCGATCAGATGCCAGCCAAACGAAGAGTGGACCGGCGCGCTGATCTGGCCTTTGTTCAGCTTCATCAACGCATCGCGGAAGGCAGGATCGTAAATATCCGCAGCCGCCCAGCCCAGATCGCCGCCCTGGTTAGCAGAGCCTGGATCCTGAGAGAACTCTTTTGCTGCCTTCGCAAAAGAGGTTTTACCGCTCTTAATGTCTGCTGCAATCTGTTCCAGCTTCGCACGCGCCTGATCGTCAGTCATGATCGGTGACGGTTTCAGAAGAATGTGGCGAGCGTGAACTTCGGTGACGGAGATATTTTGGCTCTGACCACGCAGATCGTTCACCTTCAGAATGTGGAAGCCCACGCCTGAACGGATTGGACCCACGATATCCCCCTTCTTCGCCGTGCTCAGCGCCTGAGCAAAGATGGATGGCAGCTCCTGAATACGTCCCCAGCCCATCTGGCCGCCTTTCAGCGCCTGTTGGTCAGCGGAGTAGGTGATAGCCAGCTTGCCAAAGTCTCCGCCGTTACGCGCCTGTTCGACAATAGAACGCGCCTGGCTTTCAGCTTCCGCAGCCTGATCGGAAGTTGGGTTCTCTGGCAGTGGGATCAGGATGTGGCTCAGGTTCAGCTCTGTGCTCGCATCGTTCTGGTTACCCACCTGTTTTGCCAGCGCGTCCACTTCCTGAGGCAGGATAGTCACGCGGCGACGCACTTCGTTGTTACGCACTTCCGAAATCAGCATCTCTTTACGGATCTGATTACGGTAGGTGGCGTAGCTGATGCCGTCATAGGCCAGACGGCTGCGCATCTGGTCTAAAGACATATTGTTCTGCTTCGCGATGTTAGCGATCGCCTGATCGAGCTGCTCGTCAGTGATCTTCACACCCATTTTCTGCCCCATCTGCAGAACGATCTGATCCATGATCAGACGCTCCAGGATCTGGTGGCGCAGCGTGGCGTCATCCGGAAGCTGTTGACCGGCTTCACCCGAATTGAGCTTCACCGATTTCATCAGACCGTCAACGTCACTTTCAAGCACGACGCCGTTGTTAACCACAGCAGCGACTTTATCAACAACCTGGGGGGCGGCGAAGCTGGTATTCGCAACCATAGCGACACCGAGCAGCAGCGTTTTCCAGTTCTTCATACTTTTTCCATTTCAATTAACCGCAAAGCGGATTACGTTGCAAATCAAGCACATTACAAGGCGCTACTGTACGGCAGAATATTCGAGCGCAGCATTTTCTGCGTACCCAGGCCGTAGTTGGAACTCAGGCCGCGTAACTCGAAGTTAAAGCCAATCACGTTATCGTATTTGCTCTGATTGTTTTCACTGTTCCAGCCGTTAAGCTTACGTTCGTAGCCGAGACGCAGCGCGTAACAGCAGGAGTTATATTGCAGACCAACCATCTGGTCAGCAGCTTTATTGGCGTTAGTATCGAAGTAGTAAGCGCCTACGATTGACCAGCGGTCGGCGATTGGCCAACTCGCTGCGCCACCCACCTGCGAAATACCGTCTTTATACTGCTCGGCAGTACCATAGTTCGGTAGCGTCGCCTGAATATATTCCGGGCTGGCATAACGATAGGTCAACTGCACCATACGATCTTCATCCCGGCGATACTCAATCGCCGCCGTACTGTTGGCGATATTGTCGAGACGAGTGTCATATTGAACGCCGCCGCGCAGACCCCAACGATCGGTCATACGCCAGTAGGTGTCACCAGCCCAAATCAGCGAACCTGTCTTGTTATCTTTCTCCCACTTGATATTGTCATCGCCCGTGCGAGACTCGGTGAAATAGTAGATTTGACCAACAGAAACGTTAAAACGTTCAACGGCAGCGTCATCATAAACGCGCGATGTGACCCCGGTCGTTAACTGGTTCGCTGAGGCGATGCGGTCAAGGCCGCCGTAGGTACGATCGCGGAACAGGCCGCTATAGTCAGATTGCAGTAAAGAGGAGTCGTAGTTATTGATGTTGCTCTGGTCGCGATAAGGCACGTACAGGTACTGCATACGTGGCTCCAGCGTCTGGGTATAGCCATCCGCCAGAAGTGCCATATTGCGTTCGAAGATCAGCTTACCGTCCATTTTGAACTGCGGAAGCGTACGGTTTACGGATTCCTCAAGATGGGCGTTGTTGCTGGTATTGTAATCATCAATATTTTTTTGCTGATAATGGGTCGCCATCAGCTTGGCTTCCGTATTCAGGCTTGCCCAGTCATTCGACCATGGCAAGTTGATTACGGGCTCCAGGTGAACACGGGTGGCTTCCGGCATATTGGAATTGGTGTTCACAAAATGCACGGCCTGACCATAAATACGAGTGTCGAACGGACCTACGTCATTCTGGTACCAGTTAACGTCCAGCTGAGGTTCGGCGCCATAGGTACTTGCCGTCTGGCTGGAGAATACCTGGAACTGTTTGTTGGTTACCGTCGCATCGAAGTTCTGAACCGCGTAGCCAACGCTGAAAATCTGTGTGGCATAACCATCGGTACTCGAACCGTATTTGGATGAGAAATCATTGAAGTAGTTCGGGTCACTGACTTTGGTGTAGTTGACGTTGAAACGCCAGACCTTGTCCATCACCCCGGAATGCTGCCAGAAATACATCCAGCGGTGCTTATCGCCTTCGGTTGGATGCTCGTCCTGGAAAACTTTATCCGACGGCAGATAATCCAGCTCCATCAGACCCGCACCAGCCTGGGTCAGATAGCGGAACTCATTCTCCCACATGATGTTGCCGCGCTTGTGGATATAGTGCGGCGTGATCGTCGCATCCATGTTTGGCGCGATGTTCCAGTAATACGGCAGGTAGAACTCAAAGTAGTTCGTGGTGCTGTATTTGGCATTCGGGATCAGGAAACCGGAGCGACGTTTGTCACCCACGGGAAGCTGCAGATAAGGGCTATAGAATATGGGCACCGGACCCAGCTTGAAGCGGGCGTTCCAGATCTCTGCGACCTGTTCTTCGCGGTCATGGATAACCTCGCTCCCGACCACGCTCCAGGTATTTGAACCCGGCAGACATGACGTGAACGTACCGTTTTCCAGGATCGTATAGCGGTTTTCACCGCGCTGTTTCATCAGGTCTGCGTCACCGCGCCCCTGGCGACCCACCATCTGGTAATCACCTTTCCAGACGTTGGTATCTTTCGTATTCAGGTTTGACCAGGCTTTCGGACCTTTCAGGATGACCTGATTGTCGTCATAGTGCACATTACCCAGCGCATCCACCGTTCGTACCGGCTCGGTCGCACCTTCCGGTTGTTTCTGGTGCAGCTGCACTTCATCTGCCTGCAGACGGCTATTGCCCTGGTTAATATCGACATTGCCCGTAAACGTGGCATTGTCAGGGTAAGTCCCTTTTGAACTGTCGGCAGTAATGGTTACCGGCAAGCTATTTGTATCGCCACTCACCAGTGGGCGATTATAACTTGGGACGCCAAGCATACACTGCGAGGCGAGATCGGCCGCCAGACCCTGTTGACTGTACAGGGCGGAGCCAATCATTGTGGCCAGGAGGGTGGGGATACGTTTTTTCATACGTTGTATTTTATTGTTCCGTCATCAGTGGCTACGGCTTATAAACGCTCAGAGACTATCTTACTCATCTGCGCAGTACCAGCGTTAATCCTGCCCGTTTGCGTGCCAGAGTGTTAGGCTCGCTATCGAATGACGAGTATGATAAAGCAAATTATAGGCGATGTCCTTCAATTGACCGTGACTTGAACACAGTGATGATGACGTTGCGTCGGCAAGGAATATGACTATCCGGGGAGTATATGCAGTATTGGGGTAAAATAATCGGCGTTGCGTTCGCCATCATCATGGGTGCCGGGTTCTGGGGAATTGTGCTGGGGCTTATTATTGGCCATATGTTTGATAAGGCGCGCAGCCGCAAAATGGCCTGGTTTGCCAATCAGCGCGAGCGTCAGTCACTCTTTTTCTCCACCACCTTTGAGGTCATGGGGCACTTAACCAAATCCAAAGGGCGTGTCACAGAAGCCGATATTCAGATTGCCAGCGTTTTTATGGATCGCATGAACCTGCACGGCGACTCCCGTCTGGAAGCGCAAAATGCGTTTCGCATCGGGAAATCCGATAACTATCCGCTTCGCGAAAAAATGCGTCAGTTCCGCAGCATCTGTTTTGGACGTTTTGATTTAATTCGGATGTTTCTGGAAATTCAAATCCAGGCGGCCTTCGCGGACGGTTCACTACACCCTAATGAACGTGACGTGCTGTACGTCATTGCGGAAGAGCTGGGCATCTCCCGTATGCAGTTCGACCAGTTCCTGCGCATGATGCAGGGCGGGGCACAGTTTGGCGGTGGCTATCACCAGCAGTCGTCCGGCGGTGCCTGGCAGCAGGCGCAGCGTGGTCCGACGCTGGAAGATGCCTGCAATGTGCTTGGCGTTAAGCCCTCTGACGATCAGACCACAATTAAACGTGCCTATCGTAAGCTCATGAGCGAACATCATCCGGATAAACTGGTCGCGAAAGGCTTACCGCCAGAAATGATGGAGATGGCGAAGCAAAAAGCGCAGGAAATTCAGAAAGCGTACGAACTGATTAAAGAGAAGAAAGGTTTCAAATAAAAAAAGCCCGACGATGTCGGGCTTTTTTTTAGAAGTCCACCGGGGCTTTAAACGTCATTGCGTTACCGAAGGCCGGATGGGTGATGGTGAGCGTCTGCGCGTGCAGCTGCAGACGTGGCGCTAAGGCCAGCGCTTCAGGCGGCGCGTAAAACCTGTCGCCCAGAATCGGATGACCCAGCGCAAGCATATGCACGCGCAGCTGATGC
This sequence comes from Enterobacter sp., assembly GCF_977039595.1. Lineage (NCBI taxonomy): Bacteria > Pseudomonadati > Pseudomonadota > Gammaproteobacteria > Enterobacterales > Enterobacteriaceae > Enterobacter > Enterobacter sp. The sequence continues at coordinate 152,280 of NZ_CDRQYH010000001.1, read as the reverse complement.
GAGCGTCCGGTAATCGGCTTTAGCAGGACGCGCGCGGTATTATCCGGCGCGTACTCAAGCACTTCATACTCGGTCTGCGCGGCCTTGCCGGTTTCATAACACACCTTCTGCTTTGGCCGGTTCGGCCAGTCGCAGATCAGCGGTAAATCCACCAGCCCTTCGGCCTGCGCCGGGTGACCCCAGATGCGGGCGACATACTGCTTCTTCGGCTCGCGCTCGCGGAACTGGCGCTTCAGCTCGCGTTCCGCCGCTTTGTTCAGCGCCACCACAATCACGCCGCTGGTCGCCATGTCCAGGCGATGGACAGACTCCGCCTGAGGATAATCACGCTGAATGCGCGTCATCACGCTGTCTTTGTGCTCGTCCAGACGCCCCGGCACGGACGACAGCCCGCTGGGCTTGTTGACCACCATAATGTGTTCATCCTGATACAGAATGACCAGCCAGGGATCCTGCGGCGGATTGTACGGCTCCATCACCATCTTGCGCTCCGGTTACTGATGCGTCACAACGATAAGACGCAGGGCATCCAGGCGCCAGCTAGCCTGGTTGAGGCTTTCCAGCACCTGCTGACGGTTGCTTTCAATCGCTGCCAGTTCGTCGTCACGGATGTTCGGGTTCACGGCCTTCAACGCCTCCAGACGCGACAGCTCTGCAGACAGTTTCTCGTCGGCTTCCGCGCGCGCGGCGTCAATCAGCGCTCTGGCCGCTTTTTCAATCTGGGTTTCACCCTGCTGGAGAATGGCATGCACGTCCTGCTGGACCGCGTTAACCAGCTTGCTGCCGGTATGGCGGTTCACCGCGCTCAGCTGTCGGTTGAAGCTCTCGAATTCAACCTGTCCCGCCAGGTTCGTACCGTTTTTGTCCAGCAGCAGGCGGACAGGCGTTGGCGGCAGGAAGCGGTTGAGCTGCAGCTGTTTCGGCGCCTGCGCTTCCACAACGTAGATCAGCTCCAGCAGTAGGGTACCCACCGGCAGCGCCTTGTTCTTCAACAGGGAGATGGTGCTGCTGCCGGTATCGCCGGAGAGGATCAGGTCCAGACCGTTGCGGATCAGCGGGTGTTCCCAGGTGATAAACTGGGCATCTTCGCGGGACAGCGCCACATCGCGCTCGAAGGTGATGGTACAGCCATCTTCCGGCAGGCCCGGGAAATCCGGAACCAGCATGTGATCGGACGGGGTCAGGACAATCAGGTTCTCGCCGCGGTCGTCCTGGTTAATGCCGACGATGTCGAACAGGTTCATGGAGAAGCTGATCAGACTGGTGTCATCATCTTGTTCTTCAATACTTTCGGCAAGCGCCTGCGCTTTTTCACCGCCGTTGGAGTGGATCTCAAGCAGGCGGTCGCGGCCCTGTTCCAGCTGCGCTTTTAGCGCGTCGTGCTTCTCACGACAGGACTTAATCAGATCGTCAAAGCCGTCGGTGTTTTCCGGCGCGGCCAGGTAGCCGATCAGATCGCCATGCACCTGATCGTAAATGGTGCGGCCCGTCGGGCAGGTATGTTCAAACGCGTCCAGACCTTCGTGGAACCAGCGCACCAGCACGGACTGGGCCGTTTTTTCCAGATACGGGACGTGGATCTGAATATCATGCGCCTGACCGATACGATCCAGACGGCCGATACGCTGCTCCAGCAGATCGGGGTTGAACGGCAGATCGAACATCACCAGGTTGCTGGCGAACTGGAAGTTACGGCCTTCAGAACCGATTTCAGAGCACAGCATAACCTGAGCGCCGCTGTCCTCTTCGGCAAACCACGCTGCGGCGCGGTCGCGTTCAACGATGGACATGCCTTCGTGGAACACGGCGGCGCGAATGCCTTCGCGCTCGCGCAGGACCTGCTCCAGCTGCAGCGCGGTGGCCGCCTTGGCGCAGATCACCAGCACCTTCTGGGAACGGTGCGCGGTCAGGTAGCCCATCAGCCACTCTACGCGCGGATCGAAGTTCCACCAGGTGCCGGTATCGCCTTCAAATTCCTGGTAGATTTGTTCCGGGTAGAGCATGTCGCGAGCGCGCTCTTCCTGCGTTTTGCGCGCGCCCATAATGCCGGAAACTTTAATGGCCGTCTGATATTGCGTCGGCAGCGGCAGCTTGATGGTGTGCAGCTCGCGTTTCGGGAAGCCTTTGACGCCGTTACGGGTGTTACGGAACAGCACGCGACTGGTGCCGTGGCGATCCATCAGCATGTCGATAAGTTCTTTACGCGCGGATTCCGCGTTCTCGCTGTCGCTGTTAGCGGCCTGCAGCAGCGGCTCGATATCCTGCTCGCCAATCAGATCGCTCAGGGTGTTGAGTTCATCATCAGAAAGACGCTTGCCCGCCAGCAGCAGCGCGACGGCATCCGCAACCGGACGGTAGTTATTCTGTTCTTCCACAAACTGCCCGAAGTCGTGGAAACGGTTTGGATCGAGCAGGCGCAGACGGGCGAAGTGGCTTTCCAGACCCAGCTGTTCCGGCGTTGCGGTCAGCAGCAGGACGCCAGGCACGCGCTCGGCAAGCTGCTCGATAGCCATATATTCGCGGCTCGGCGCGTCTTCACTCCAGACCAGGTGGTGCGCTTCGTCGACCACCATCAAATCCCACTCGGCATCGCACAGGTGCTCTAGACGCTGCTTGCTGCGGCGCACGAAGTCCAGGGAACAGATCACCAGCTGTTCGGTTTCAAAAGGGTTGTCCGCATCATGCTGCGCTTCGGCATAGCGTTCGTCGTCGAACAGGGAGAAACGCAGGTTAAAGCGGCGCAGCATTTCAACCAGCCACTGGTGCTGCAGGGTTTCTGGCACCACAATCAGCACACGTTCGGCAGCGCCGGAAAGCAGCTGTTGATGCAGGATCATGCCTGCTTCAATGGTTTTACCCAGGCCCACCTCATCTGCCAGCAGCACGCGCGGCGCGTGACGACGGCCCACGTCATGGGCGATGTTCAGCTGGTGGGGGATCAGGCTGGTGCGCTGGCCGCGCAGGCCGCTCCACGGCATGCGGTACTGTTCACTCTGGAACTTACGCGCGCGATAGCGCAGGGAGAAGCGATCCATACGGTCGATTTGCCCGGCAAACAGGCGGTCCTGCGGCTTGCTGAACACCAGCTTGCTGTCGAGCAGCACTTCACGCAGGATGACATTTGACTCGTCGGTGTCCAGGCGAGTCCCGATGTAGGCGAGCAGTCCATTCTCTTCTTTTACGTCTTCAATCTTGAGCTGCCAGCCGTCATGGCTGGTCACGGTGTCACCCGGATTAAACATCACGCGGGTTACAGGGGAGTCATTGCGAGCGTACAGACGGTTTTCACCGGTGGCAGGGAAGAGGAGGGTAACCATACGCGTATCGATTGCTACGACGGTTCCTAATCCAAGTTCGCTTTCTGTATCGCTGATCCAGCGTTGACCAAGTGTAAAAGGCATAGTTGTTCGGCTCTAATCTTTAATTGCAGGCAATAGTTCGACTACCGTCAGAAAAAACGGTCATCGAAAAATGGGTCCGGGAATGGAAAGGGCGCTATGGTACTGGATGGCAGCCATTTCGTCACGCGTCAAAATAGGCCAAGTTGCCCTGTAACCAGTGTAGCAAAATCATCGTCGATGAAGGGCAAAATTCCGTCGGCAACCGGCTGAAGCTGACGCGTCAGATAGTGTTCATAATCCAGAGGCGAGTGCTGATAATCCACCGGTTCCGGGCCGTTAATCGTCCAGACGTATTTGATGGTCCCCCGGTTCTGATACTGCGGCGCGCGGCCGCGGCGGACGTTTTCTTCATCTGCCAGACGCGCGGCGCGGACGTGCGGAGGAACGTTACGCTGGTACTCCGCCAGCGGACGGCGCAGACGCTTGCGGTACACCAGCTGCGCGTCAAGTTCGCCCGCCATCAGGCTGGCTATCGTCTCGCGCACGTAGTCCTGATACGGCTCATTGCGGAACACCCGCAGATAAAGCGTCTGCTGGAACTGCTGCGCCAGCGGCGTCCAGTCGGTACGTACCGTCTCCAGCCCTTTAAAGACCATCCGCTGCGCGTCGCCTTCCTGAATTAGCCCGGCGTAGCGCTTCTTGCTGCCCTGATCGGTACCGCGAATGGTGGGCATTAAAAAGCGGGCAAAATGGGTTTCAAATTCCAGCTCCAGCGCGCTGGTTAAGCGCGCTTTCTGCAGATGTTCCTGCCACCAGTCGTTCACGAAGGCGACCAGCCCTTTGCCGATTTGCGCGGCGTCTTCTTCTGAATGCGCGCCCTTAAGCCATACAAAGGTGGAGTCCGTGTCGCCGTAGATGACGTCATAGCCCCGGGACTCAATCAGCGCTTTAGTCTGGCGCATGATCTCGTGTCCGCGCATGGTGATCGACGACGCCAGACGCGGGTCAAAGAAGCGGCAGGCGCTGGTGCCCAGCACGCCGTAAAAGGCGTTCATGATGATTTTCAGCGCCTGCGATAGCGGCTTGTTGCCGTGGCGCTTGGCCTCATCTCGGCCGTGCCAGATGTTTCCCACGATTTCAGGCAGGCAGTGTTTTTCCCGCGAAAAACGTGCGCCGAGGAAGCCTTCGGTGCTGTGCTCATCATCCGGCTGGGCCAGGCCTTCCACCAGCCCGACGGGGTCGATCAGGAAGGTGCGAATTATCGACGGGTAGAGGCTTTTGTAGTCCAGCACCAGAACGGAGTCATACAATCCTGGCCGGGAGTCCATGACATATCCGCCGGGGCTGGCTTGCGGCGGCACGTCCCCAAGGTTGGGGGCGACGTATCCTGCCCGGTGCATCCGCGGAAAATAGAGGTGGCTGAAAGCCGCCACGGAGCCGCCGTGTCTGTCAGCTGCCAGGCCGTTCACCGTCGCGCGCTCCAGCAGGAACGGCATAATCTCGGTTTTATGGAATATCTGCGTGACCAGCTCGCAGTCTTTCAGGTTATAGGTGGCGAGCGCGGGCTTGTCTTCGTTAAAGCGCCGGTCGATCTCGTCCATTCTGTCCCAGGGGTTGTCGATGGATTTACCTTCACCAAGCAGCTCCTGCGCCACCGCCTCGAGGGAGAATGAAGAGAAGTTCCAGAAGGCGGATTTCAGCGCCTCAATGCCGTCGATAATCAGGCGACCGTTCGCCTGGGCGAAGAAGACGCCGTTCTTAAAACCGTGCTCGCGCCATTCCAGCTCGCTGTTGCCGCGGCCAAGCATCAGCGGAATGCGGTAACGCTCGGCGTGCTTTTGCAGCACGCGCAGATCGAACTGCACCACGTTCCAGCCGATCAGGACGTCGGGATCGTAGTCGGCAAACCACTGGTTAAGCTTCTCCAGCAGCTGCGGGTGGCTGTTGACGTACTCAAGCCGGAAATCCAGCGCGGAGGCATTACCATTCGGCGGCCCGAGCATATAGACAACCCGATCGCCGCAGCCTTCCAGGCCAATGCAGTACAGTTCGCCGTGGCGGGTGGTTTCGATATCCAGTGATACCCACTTCAGCGGCGGGCGGTAGTGCGGGTTCGGCTTCAGCCGCGCGTTAACGAGGCTGCCGTTATGCGCGGTGCCGTCCACCCAGACGGGCGCGGTAATAAACCGCTCCATCAGAAAGCGTTCCGGTGGGCGGATATCCGCTTCGTAGAGCGTCACGTCTGCTTCGCGCAGCAGTTTTTCATAGCGCATCAGCTGACGATGGGCGCGACAGTAGAGGCCGTAAACCGGCTGACGGTGGAAATCTTTCAGCTCAAGCGGAGTGATGCGCCAGCCGTTTTCGCCGCGCAGCAGCTCTTTCACTTTTTCGACGTGCGCTTCCGGAATAAAAGCCACGGATTCCTGCGGGGGGAGCGTAACGTGCAGCGGACCGTTTTCCGTCGCCAGCCAGAACGCGACCTCGGTGCCCTGAGGGGTATCCCGCCAGTGTCGGGTCAGTAAAAAGCCTTCTTGCGCCTGCGCCACGCCGTTATCCCAGAAAACAAAACCAGGCCTGATTATAGCCTGGTTAAGATTTTAATGCTGGGTTTATATACAGTTTACTGCCCGTAGTAGGCCTTCGCGCCGTGCTTGCGCAGGTAATGCTTATCCAGCAGGGTTTGCTGCATATCTGGCAGCTGCGGTGCCAGCTGGCGACAGAAGATCCCCATATAGGCGATCTCTTCAAGCACGATGGCGTTATGCACCGCGTCTTCTGCGTTTTTCCCCCAGGCAAACGGGCCGTGGGAGTGCACCAGCACGCCGGGCATTTGCGCCGCGTCGATTCCCCGTTTTTCGAAGGTTTCAACGATCACGTTGCCGGTTTCCCACTCATACTCGCCGTTGATTTCTGCATCGGTCATCAGACGAGTGCAGGGAATGGTGCCGTAGAAGTAGTCCGCGTGGGTGGTGCCTGTCGCCGGGATGGACTGGCCCGCCTGCGCCCAGATGGTGGCATGGCGTGAATGGGTATGCACGATACCGCCGATGGTCGGGAATGAGCGGTACAGCAGGCGGTGGGTCGGCGTATCGGAGGACGGTTTTTTGTTTCCTTCCACCACTTCACCTGTTTCGATGCTGACCACGACCATATCCTCTGCGGTCATCACCGTGTAATCCACGCCCGAAGGCTTGATCACGAATACCCCTTTTTCCCGGTCAACGGCGCTGACGTTGCCCCAGGTCAGGGTCACCAGGTTATGCTTTGGCAGCGCCAGGTTGGCTTCAAGTACCTGACGTTTGAGATCTTCTAACATGGTTGTCTCCCTGCCCGGCGAGCGCAGCGCCACCGGGCATTACGTGCTTTAGCGTTTTGAACCGTAATAGACTTCGTTCCAGCGCAGCGCGTCCTTGAAGGCGGGCAGGCGGGTATCGTTATCAATGACGGTCAGCTCGATATCATGCAGCTCGGCAAACTGACGCATGTCGTTCAGATCCAGCGCGTGGCTGAAGACGGTGTGGTGCGCGCCACCTGCGAGGATCCAGGCTTCTGAAGCGGTCGGCAGATCCGGCTGTGCTTTCCACAGGGCGTTGGCGACCGGCAGTTTCGGTAGAGAATGTGGGGTTTCAACCGCATCGACGCAGTTCACCAGCAGGCGGAAACGATCGCCCAGATCGATCAGGCTGGCGTTGATGGCCGGGCCCGTGCGGGTGTTGAAGATCAGACGCGCCGGATCGGCTTTACCGCCAATACCGAGGTACTGCACGTCCAGGATCGGTTTTTCCTCTACCGCGATGGAAGGGCAGACTTCCAGCATGTGCGAGCCGAGCACCAGGTCGTTGCCGTTTTCGAAGTGGTAGGTGTAGTCCTCCATAAAGGAGGTGCCGCCCTGCAGACCGGTCGACATCACCTTCATGATGCGAAGCAGAGCGGCAGTTTTCCAGTCGCCCTCGCCCGCAAAGCCGTAGCCCTGCTGCATCAGACGTTGTACCGCCAGGCCCGGAAGCTGTTTCAGGCCGTGGAGGTCTTCAAAGGTGGTGGTAAAAGCGTGGAAGCCGCCCTGTTCCAGGAAGCGCTTCATGCCCAGCTCGATGCGCGCCGCGTCCAGCACGTTCTGGCGCTTATCGCCGTTGATTTGTGCCGCAGGCGTCAGGCGGTAGCTGCTTTCGTACTCGTCCACCAGCGCGCTCACGTCGCCGTCGCTGATTTCATTCACCACCTGCACCAGGTCGCCCACGGCCCAGGTATTTACGGAGAAGCCGAACTTGATCTGCGCGGCCACTTTGTCGCCGTCGGTGACCGCCACTTCACGCATGTTGTCGCCGAAACGCACCACTTTCAGGTGGCGGGTATCCTGCTTAGAGACCGCCTGGCGCATCCAGGAGCCGATACGTTGTTGCGCTTTGCCATCCTGCCAGTGGCCGGTGACCACCGCATGCTGCTGACGCATACGCGCGCCGATAAAGCCGAACTCGCGGCCGCCGTGCGCGGTCTGGTTCAGGTTCATAAAGTCCATGTCGATGCTGTCCCACGGCAGGGAGGCGTTGAACTGGGTGTGGAACTGCAGCAGCGGTTTGTTGAGGATAGACAGGCCGTTGATCCACATTTTTGCGGGGGAGAAGGTGTGCAGCCACACCACCAGACCGGCGCATTTATCGTCGTAGTTGGCGTCGCGGCAGATGTGAGTGATTTCGTCCGGCGTTGTGCCCAGCGGTTTCAGCACCAGTTTGCACGGCAGCTTGGCTTCCGCATTCAGCGCGTTAACGACGTGCTCCGCGTGTTTTGTCACCTGCTGCAGCGCTTCCGGTCCGTACAGATGCTGGCTGCCAATCACAAACCACACTTCATAGTTATTAAAAATGGTCATCATCGTGTCCTTAATGGGTCAGGGTTGCCGTAGTGTCCGCGGTGCTTTTGGCCGGGGCGGCGACAGGGAGATAGTGAAGTTCGGCGCTTTTTGCCCATTGCTGGTAGCGCTGATAAAGCTGTTCAAAGCGTTGTGCCTGCTGGGCACGCGGCTGGAGCGTATTTTCGACAGCGCTCGCCATATGCTGCTGCGCGGTCGGGATATCCGCATGGACCCCTGCGGCCACGGCGGCAAAAATCGCCGCGCCCAGCGCGCAGCACTGATCGGAGGCCACAATCTGAAGCGGACGGTTCAGCACGTCGCAGCAGGCCTGCATGATCACCGGGTTTTTACGGGCAATACCGCCCAGAGCCATCACGTTATTCACGTCGATGCCCTGCCCGGTGAAGCACTCCATTATCGCGCGGGCGCCGAAGGCCGTTGCGGCAATAAGGCCGCCGAACAGCGCAGGGGCGTCGGTTGCCAGGTTGAGATCCGCGATCACACCTTTCAGACGCTGGTTGGCGAACGGCGTACGACGGCCGTTAAACCAGTCCAGCACTACCGGGAGGTGATCGAGAGAAGGATTTTTTGCCCAGGCTTCGGTGAGCTGCGGCAGGAGCTGCTTTTTGCTCTCGGCTATCTGTGTTTTCAGTTCAGGATGCGCCGCCGCCAGCTGGTCCAGCGGCCAGCCCAGCACGCGGCCAAACCAGGCGTAGATATCGCCAAACGCGGACTGACCGGCTTCCAGGCCGATGAAGTCCGGCACCACGCTGCCGTCAACCTGTCCGCAGATGCCTTTTACCGCGCGGTCGCCGACGGTGGCTTTATCCGCCGTCAGGATGTCGCAGGTGGAAGTCCCGATGACTTTGACCAGCGTGTTTGGCTGTGCGCCCGCGCCCACGGCGCCCATATGGCAGTCAAAGGCGCCGCCAGAGATCGCCACGTTCTGCGGCAGACCGAGGCGCGTTGCCCACTCTTCGCAGAGGGTGCCGACGGGAACATCGGCGGTGAAGGTGTCGGTAAACAGCGGGTATGTCAGGCTCTTGTTGATAATCGGGTCGAGTTCATCAAAGAACGCGGCAGGCGGCAGGCCGCCCCAGCTTTCATGCCACAGGGATTTATGCCCGGCGCTGCAGCGACCGCGGCGGATATCCTGCGGGCGGGTGGTGCCGGAGAGCAGGGCAGGCACCCAGTCGCACAGTTCAACCCATGACGCGGCAGCCTGCGCAACGGAGTCGTCGGCACGGGTGACGTGGAGGATCTTGGCCCAGAACCATTCGCTGGAGTAAATCCCGCCGATGTAGCGCGAGTAGTCTGTTTTGCCGGGCTGATGGCATAAGCGCGTAATGGCTTCGGCCTCTTCCACGGCGGTGTGGTCTTTCCACAGCACGAACATGGCGTTCGGGTTGTCGGCAAACTCCGGGCGCAGCGCCAGCACGCGTCCTTCGGCATCCACAGGGGCTGGCGTGGAGCCGGTGCTGTCGACGCCAATCCCCACAATCTCAGCTCGCTGGGCGTCAGTCAGTTCGGCCAGGACGGTTTTGATCGCCGCTTCCATCGACTCGATATAGTCACGCGGGTGGTGGCGGAACTGGTTGTTCGGCGCATCACAGTAGCGCCCCTCTTGCCAGCGCGGGTACCACTCAACGCTGGTTGCTATCTCCTGGCCGGACGTACAGTCCACTGCCAGCGCGCGAACCGAATCGCTGCCAAAATCGAGGCCAATCGCAATTGCCATGGTGTTGCTCCATCGAAAAAACAGGTATGGAAGAACATTAGAGACTGGGGGAAAAAGTCGTCAGGCAGGATCCGCTAATCTTATGGACTAAATTGCTGTTACAACGGAAAGTGTGACGCCGTGCAAATATTCAATGTGGACATTTCTGCCGCACTTATAGACACTTTTGTTACTGGTTATCTGCTTGCTCTGGCGAAGAAATCAGGGGGAAAGGCTGAAACATGGCGGACGTAAAAGCGGCGTGATGCTTTTTAGATCTTTACGCGGGCCATTTTTAAGCTGCTTTTAGTGATATGGACAATTGGTTTCCTTCAGGACCCTTGGGAGAACTGAATCTATGGCCGAAACGCAAAACGATCCCCTGCTGCCGGGATACTCGTTTAACGCGCACCTTGTGGCGGGACTGACCCCTATCGAGGCTGAGGGATATCTCGACTTTTACGTCGACCGACCGCTTGGGATGAAAGGGTATATCCTCAACCTCACCGTGCGAGGGGAAGGAATCATCAAGAACGGTGACCAGCAGTTTGTCTGCCGCCCGGGGGATATCCTGCTGTTCCCGCCGGGTGAGATCCACCACTATGGCCGTCATCCTGAGGCCAAAGAGTGGTATCACCAGTGGGTTTACTTCCGTCCGCGCGCCTACTGGCAGGAGTGGCTTTCCTGGCCAGCAATTTTTGCGCACACCGGTTTTTATCGCCCGGACGAGGTTCATCTTGCGCAGTTTCGCGAGCTTTTTGCCCAGATTATCGAGGCGGGGCAGGCCGGTGGTCGCTATGCCGAACTGCTGGCGATAAACCTCCTTGAACAGCTGCTGCTGCGACGGATGGAGGCGATTAACGAGTCGCTTAACCCGCCGCTGGATAACCGCGTGCGCGACGCCTGCCAGTACATCAGCGACCACCTGGCCGATAGCCAGTTTGATATCGCCAGCGTTGCTCAGCACGTCTGCCTGTCGCCGTCGCGGCTGTCGCATCTGTTCCGCCAGCAGCTGGGCGTCAGCGTATTGAGCTGGCGTGAAGATCAGCGCATCAGCCAGGCGAAACTGTTGCTCAGCACCACCCGGATGCCCATCGCCACCGTGGGACGCAACGTAGGCTTTGAGGATCAGCTCTATTTCTCCCGCGTATTTAAAAAATGTACCGGTGCCAGTCCGAGTGAATTCCGCGCGGGATGTGAATAATTGGTAAAAAAAGATAAACAAACAGGTGAATGCGGAAAGCAACCTGTAAACTATTCAGACAATTGTTGCCTTGACGCGGTGCGGGGCGCTAAGCAGAATCGCTGATTCGTTTTCTGACCGGAATAGTTATGCAGGCATTGCTGGAACACTTTATTACCCAGTCCGTTATGTACTCGCTCATCGCCGTGGCGCTGGTGGCGTTTCTGGAGTCGCTGGCGCTCGTCGGGTTAATCCTGCCCGGCACCGTAATGATGGCAGGGCTTGGTGCGCTGATTGGCAGCGGCGAGGTTAATTTCTGGCAGGCGTGGCTCGCCGGGATTATCGGCTGCCTGCTCGGCGACTGGATCTCCTTCTGGCTGGGCTGGCGCTTTAAGAAGCCGCTGCACCGCTGGTCGTTCATGAAAAAGAACAAAGCCTTGCTGGATAAAACCGAGCATGCGCTGCATCAGCACAGCATGTTTACCATCCTCGTCGGGCGCTTTGTCGGGCCAACGCGTCCGCTGGTGCCAATGGTGGCCGGGATGCTGGATCTGCCCGTCGCGAAATTCGTGGTGCCGAACATTATCGGCTGCGTCTTCTGGCCGCCGTTCTACTTCCTGCCGGGGATCCTCGCGGGTGCTGCCATTGATATTCCGGACGGGATGCAAAGCGGTGAGTTTAAGTGGTTGCTGCTGGGCACGGCGCTGCTGCTGTGGCTGGCGGTCTGGCTCTGCTGGCGACTGTGGCGCAGCGCTAAAGCCAGTGTCGATCGCCTGACGCGCTACCTCCCGCGTACTCGCCTGCTCTGGCTGGCTCCGCTGACGCTGGGTGTGGCTGCGGTAGCCCTGGTCGCGCTGATTCGTCACCCGCTGATGCCGGTGTACGGTGAGATTTTGTTAAAAGTGGTCAGTCGTTAAGGACTATTGCCCTCTCCCAGTGGGAGAGGGCAAGGGTGAGGGCATCAGACCGCACGAATGCCCAACAGTGAAGACGCCCCCGCTTGACCACTGAGCAGCTCTTCCGTCTTCCCATCCCATGCAATCCGCCCTTCGGCAACGACCACCGATCTCGGCGCAATCCGTGCTGCATCCTCAATACTGTGCGAAACCATCAGCATCGTCAGCTGCTGGCGCTGGCAGACCTCCTGCACCAGGGCGAGCATCTCCTGACGCAGCGCGGGATCGAGCGCCGAGAAGGGCTCATCCAGCAGCAGAAGCGGCTGCTCGCGCACCAGACAACGCGCCAGCGCCACGCGCTGACGCTGGCCGCCGGAGAGCTCGCCCGGCAGCCTGTCGATAAATTCGGTGATCCCCATCTGTCCGGCAATCACTTCAAGTTTTTCGCGTTGGGCATCGTTCAGCCTGAGCCCCGGATGCATTCCCAGCGCGATGTTTTGCCGCACCGTCAGATGGGTGAAGAGGTTATTTTCCTGAAACAGCATCGACACAGGACGTTTAGCCGGAGGGGCGTTGGTGAAATCACGATTATCGATGGCTATCGACCCGCTGGCAGGTTGCAGAAAGCCGGCGATCAAATTGAGCAAGGTGCTTTTCCCGGCACCGCTTGGGCCAAGCACCGCAATCCGCTCGCCCTGCTGAACGGAGAGCGTGAAGCGCATCGGCAGATGCTGATAGAGCCAGGTTACATCAGTCAGTTTTAACATCACGCCCCGGGAGTTTTTCGATAACGGTAAATAAGGCAAAGCACAGCAGCAGCAGTAACAGCGCGGTAACCGCGCCATCCTGACTGCGGTAAGAGCCGATTTGCTGATAAAGCCAGTACGGAAGCGTGCGGAAATCGTCATTGCCGAACAGCGCCACGACGCCAAAGTCTCCAATAGAGAGCACGCAGGCAAACGCCAGCGCCTGCGCCAGCGGGCGTTTTAGCGCGCGCAGTTCGACTACCTTCAGCCGCTGCCAGCCCTGCATCCCCAGCGACTGGCACAGCAAACCGTAGCGGCTGTTGACGTCGCGCATCGGGTTTTCCAGCACCTTGAGCGCGTAGGGGATGGCCATTAAGGCGTTGGTGAAAATCACAATGCCATCTGCCCTTTCCGGCAGGCCGAAGGTGCTGTTAAACAGTAAAAAGAAGCCCGTTGCCAGCACGATGCCCGGCATCGCCAGGATCAGCATGCCCGTCAGCTCCAGCATTTGTCCGGCTTTTTGCGCCTGGCGGGCGTAGAGCTCACGGCTGCTCCACAGCAGCATCATGGTCAGGAGGACGCACAGTAATCCGGCAGCGAGGGCGATACGCAGCGAGGTCCAGGTGGCTTGCCAGAGAACGGGCTGTTGCAGGACGGACCCGAGATTGAGGTTCAATCCGTCAACAATAACGGCCATCAGCGGCGGCAGCAGTAGCAGAAGCGCCAGCGCGATCAGGATAAAATCACTGACGCGGCTGTGCAGGCTGTCCTGCGGATCGCGCCAGCCGGTTATTTGATGACTGCCAGCGGGAATGGCTTTACTCAGCCGCTGGCTCAACAGCACCAGCGCAAGACAGCACGCCATCTGCACCATCGCCAGCAGCGCGGCGCGACCGGGATCGTAGTCGTAACTCAGCGCCTGGTAAATCGCCAGCTCAATGGTGGTGGCCTGCGGCCCGCCGCCGAGTGACAGCACGGTGGCAAAGCTGGCAAAGCAGAGCATAAAGATTAACGCCGCCACGGGCGGGAGCTGGCGGCGAAGCCACGGCCATTCGACAAAGCGGAAGAACGACACGCCGCGCATGCCGAGCTGGGCGGCAATCTGACGCTGTTCGCCGGGAATATTTTCCAGCGCCTGCAAAAAGAGGCGCGTTGCCATCGGCATATTGAAAAATACGTGCGCCAGCAGAATGCCCTGCAGTCCGTAAGGCGAGAATGACCATTCCAGGCCAAGCTGACCGAACAGTGAAGACAGCCAGCCCTGGCGACCGTAAACGCTTAGAATACCAAATACCGCCACCAGCACGGGCAGGATCAGCGTCATGGCGCACAGGCGCAGCAGGGCCTGCCTGCCGGGAAATCGCCGTCGATACAGAGCGCGTGCCAGAAAAATAGCCGGGATCACCGACAGCAGGGCAGAAAGAGACGCCTGCCAGAAGGAGAACCGGATAACGTGCCAGAGGTAGCTGTCGTGCCAGAGGGCGAGCAGGTCGCTCCCTGGCGCGTTAAACCACAATGCAAGAAAAGCCCCCAGGCTGACCGCTACCATCACGGCGGCGGCGAGCAGCCCGGGAAGTAACCAGCCGGGAATCAACGGCTGACGGCGCGTTGCCATTCGCTTACCCATGCTGCACGCTGCGCGGCGACCTGCTGCGGCGTAAACTCCAGCGAGGTTTTCGGTTTGGTCAACTGCTCGAAACCTGCGGGCAGCGCAACGTTAGTAACCGGATACATCCAGTTGCCCGCTGGAATGGCGTTCTGGAACGCCGGTGAAACCATAAACTTCAGGAACTTCTCGGCCAGCTCCGGCTGTTTGCTGGCAGCGGTACGCGCGGCCACTTCCACCTGCAGATAGTGCCCTTCCGCAAAATCTGCGGCTGCATAGTTGTCTTTTTTCTCGGCGATAATGTGGTAGGCCGGGGAGGTGGTGTAGCTCAGCACCAGGTCGCTTTCGCCTTTGAGGAACAGGCCGTAGGCTTCGCTCCAGCCTTTGGTCACGGTGACGGTTTTGGCGGCCAGCTTCTGCCATGCTTCCGGTGCTTTATCCCCGTAGACCTTTTGCATCCATAGCAGCAGGCCCAGACCCGGCGTGCTGGTACGCGGATCTTCGTAAATTACGCGCCACTTCTGATCGCTTTCGACCAGCTCTTTCAGGCTCTTCGGCGGGTTTTTCAGCTTATTTTTGTCGTAAACAAAAGCAAAGTAGCCGTAGTCGAACGGCACAAAGGTGTCGTTCTTCCAGCCGCCCGGCACGTTAACGGCATCTGCCGCGACGCCGCTTTTGGCAAACAGTTTGGTTTGCGAGGCGGCTTCCAGCAGGTTGTTATCCAGCCCGAGTACCACGTCGGCTTTACTGTTTTTTCCTTCCATGCGCAGACGGTTGAGCAGCGACACGCCATCTTCAAGCGCCACGAACTTCAGCTCGCAGTTGCAGTCCGCTTCAAAGGCTTTTTTGACAACCGGGCCAGGGCCCCAGTCGGCAGAGAAGGAGTCGTAGGTGTAGACCGTCAGGACGGGTTTGGCAAAAGCAGGCAGCGCGAACAGCGCCAGCAGGGGGAGAACTTTTTTTAACACTTTGCACCTCAGGGTTGAGTGGCAAAGGATTTTGAGCGACAGCCTCAAATCCCTTCGCCGGCGTTATCCGGATCAGGTTCGACGGGTATTATCTCAGCGCACATCTGTGATGCAGCACCCCGTTGAGAACGGCGCTATTGTAATGATTTGGTGAATATTACGAAAGCGTTATGGCTCCGGTGGCGCAAACCAGGCGGATTTAAAATCAAACCAGCCCAGGGTGTTCATCCGCAGGCCGCGCATGCTGCGCTGGCCCTGGATCATCAGCCAGTGGTGGATCAGCGGGACGATCGCCTGCTCGGCCAGCAGCTGCTGGCACCAAACGGCAAGGTTCATCTCGCCCGATCGCCATAGGGCGGCGTCCTGCTGCCAGTCCCGATCGATGCAGTGCTGGATCAGCGGGACTTCATACAGGTGTGAAAATAATGAAAAATCGAGCGGCAGGGTAAAATTAGCGCTGTTGAGCCAGATATCGCTGGCGATCTCTCCCTGATGCCATTCGTCATAGTCCACTTCTCTTACCTCTAACTTGACCCCCTCGGCTGCCAGCAGGCGGGTCATGATCCTCGCGATAAAACGATGCTCCACGTGCTCGCGGTAGTAGGTCAGGGTGATGGACTCCAGCCCTGCGGGTTTGTCGCAGTGCGACGGCCGGGCGTGGTGCCAGCGCGGAAGCAGGCCGTAGGCCGGAAACCAGTATGTCTGGTACTGCTCTTCCGCATGGTAGATCAGATTGGAAGGGGACAGCACGTGGCTGATCCACTTGCGGACGCCCTGGTTTGCCCCGCGGTGGGTGCGGCGGTCAAACAGGAGATAGTAGCATCCTTCCTCCAGGCGGCTCTCCACGGCCTTTTCTCCGGTGGTGGGGCCTTCAAGCGTCAGACCGCAGCTCAGGTCTTCATTGAGATCAGGCAATACCCACACGTTCACTTCGTCGATCAGCGCCCGATAGCCAAAGTAGTCATCGAACGCGCGGATTTTCAGCTGGTTGCTGTTATTGCGGGACACGGAGTAGGGCCCGGTGCCAATCGGCAGGCTGGCAAAATTGTTCAATGATTCCCACTCGCCGGGCAAAATCATCGACGGTACATAGCCCAGCAGCCAGGGAAGCCACTTGTCCTGCTGCGACAGCTCAATGTCTAGCGTCCAGGCCGTGGGGGAGTGGATGCGCGAAATATGCGAGTAGAGCGGCAGCCTGCGGGCGCGTTCCAGAGAGGCGATGACGTCGTGCATCTCCAGCTCGCGGCCGTGGTGAAAGTGGATGCCGGGGCGTAAGAAGAAGCGCCAGTGGCGCGGGGAAAGCTGCTGCCAGTGGTGCGCAATATCCGCCTCCAGTTCCCCGTTTTCCTCATTTATGCGCGTCAGGCCGCTGAAGATTTGTCGGGCCATGTGGGTTTCCGAGCGGCGTAACGCCGTGCCGGGCAACAGATTTTTCATCGGACGGTAGTAGAGCACCCGAAGAATGTGTCGGCCCTGACGAAAGCTGCGTCCGAGATGGGAGACCAGCATCTGGCGCACGGCGGCCTTGTCGCCCACCAGCTGGACCAGCTGATCGATGCGGTCCTGTTCGAGCAGATCTTCTGCGCGCTGCTGCTGCAACGCCAGTCCGGTATACAGGAAGGTCAGCCGCGAACGTTTGCCGCGTCCCGCTTCCGCTTCCCAGCTTAACCACCCCTGCTGCTGCATGGTGTTGAGCAGCGTGCGCATATGACGGCGGGAACAGCTAAGCAGGTCCGCCAGCTCGTTGAGCGTGGTCTCCTGCGATTGTCCCTCGCAGCACTGCCAGAGGCGGATAAACTGTTGTTGCAGACGACCGGAAGGCATAAAAGGGGAACTCCTGACAAAAAACCAGCAATTTATTTATCCCTATATTAGGCCAATAATTCTCCTCGATGAAGCGAGGAGGTAAATTATGAAGAGGTCTACCGCACGTCAGTTTTATCAGCAGTACTTTTCAGCGACAAAAGGATCGTCCTGGCTGGCCCGCCGGTGTGCAGAGCAACGGCTGAAAACGTTAGAAGAATTGATGCAGTGGGACGTTACGACACCGACCTCTTCCCGCTAACTCGCCTCGATCATGTGTGACTGAGTATTGGTGCTTATCACCCGCCAGCAAAATGTTTTTGCTGGCTTTTTTCGTTTACTATTCACCCAATTTCGATTCGCTTTCACAAGGACTTGCGCATGCTGTGGTTGATGACGATGGGGCGACGCCTGAACGGCGTGTATGCCGCTTTTATGCTGGTGGCCTTTATGATGGGCGTGGCGGGGGCGCTTCAGGCGCCGACGCTGAGCCTGTTTCTCAGCCGCGAGGTGGGGGCTCAGCCGTTTTGGGTCGGCCTGTTTTATACCGTCAATGCCATTGCCGGGATCCTGGTCAGCCTCGCGCTGGCGAAACGATCGGACAGCCAGGGCGATCGCCGCAAGCTGATCCTCTTTTGCTGCGCCATGGCCGTGGGTAACGCGCTGCTCTTTGCCTTCAATCGTCATTATCTGACGCTCATTACCTGCGGCGTGCTGCTGGCGTCGTTGGCGAACACCGCTATGCCGCAGCTGTTCGCCCTGGCCCGTGAATATGCGGATAACTCCGCGCGGGAAGTGGTGATGTTCAGCTCGGTGATGCGTGCCCAGCTCTCGCTGGCGTGGGTCATTGGTCCGCCGCTGGCCTTTATGCTGGCGTTGAACTATGGCTTTACCACCATGTTCTCCATTGCGGCAGGGATTTTTGTCATCAGCCTGGCGCTGATAGCCTTCGCACTGCCGTCCGTGGCCCGCGTCGAACAGGCGACGGATAAACCTGTTACCCAGGTGAGCGGCTGGCAGGACAAGAACGTCCGCATGTTGTTTATTGCCTCGACGCTGATGTGGACCTGCAACACCATGTACATTATTGATATGCCGCTGTGGATCAGCAGCGATCTGGGCTTACCGGACAAGCTCGCAGGGATCTTAATGGGAACCGCCGCCGGGCTGGAAATTCCGGCGATGATTCTGGCGGGCTATTACGTTAAGCGCTTTGGAAAGCGTCGGATGATGATCGTCGCCGTGGCGGCCGGGGTACTGTTCTACGCGGGGTTGATCCTTTTCCATTCGCGTGAAGCGTTGCTGGCGCTGCAGCTGTTTAACGCCGTGTTTATTGGAATTGTTGCCGGGATCGGCATGCTCTGGTTCCAGGATCTGATGCCCGGCCGTGCAGGCTCGGCAACGACGCTTTTTACCAACAGTATTTCAACCGGCGTGATCCTGGCGGGCGTGATTCAGGGGGCGCTGGCGCAAAGCTATGGCCATGCGTCGGTCTACTGGATGATTGCGGCGCTATCCGTCGTGACGCTCCTGCTGACCTGCCGCGTAAAAGACGTGTGATCGGATGAGTGAAACGGAGCCCGGGAGCACCGGGCTCTGCGAACCGTTTTATTCGGAATACTGATATTTACGCTGCGCGCGTAGCGTCAGGTACATATGAACGAGGCCCATGAAACCGTGTGCCCAGAAATATGTCTCAATAAAAACTGTCAGGAATTTATGCAAATCTAAGACGGATTCCGTGACGGACGAAACCGGCCCAAGCGTGGCGTTCAGCACGAACCAGGCCGCGCCGCAGAGTGCAACGCCCAGCAGCGCCAGCACACCCAGACCTTGCACCGTTGCCGCCATACCGCCAGCATGCGCGTCAGGTAATTGACGCTGCGCGAGGGTGCGAATATCTTCAACGATTCCACGAAAATCCAGCGCCAGCCAGGCGAAGTAATACTTAAATCCGCGCTGGGTTAACATCCATGCCATCATGGCAATACCACAAAAAATTAAACCAAACCCTGAGATAACATGGATCCAGGTAACAATTCCGTTCAGTCCGGATTCGTGGAGGGCCTCGCTTTCGGTGAAATTAGAATTGATAATTTGGGCCAGCACCAGTATGGCTACAAGAATGTGCAGTACGCGAAGAAAAGGCGTTTCTTTATGGGGAAGCGTATTACGTAGCGTTGGGTTCATCGCTTTTTACCTCAATAATGAGAGAGCTGATGCGATGCAGTGTGACGCAGATTAATTAACGAAACCTTAACGATGAGTAGCGTCACACTGTATTTATGCGTTCCGATTAGTGGGCAGGATCAATATGCGTCATCACGTTCAGCACATTGAATTTTTGCATCACGTTGTTTCTGGCATTGACGGCAATCTGATGCCCTTCTTTTACGCTTAATTCGCCGTTCACTTCCAGATGGACATCGACAAGGGCTAAATCGCCCATCTTGCGGGTTTTTAAATCATGGAGTCCGGTGACGCCTTCGGTTGAGAGAAGACACGTTTTGATATCGTGCTCCAGCTCGGGTTCAAGCGAACGGTCCATCAGATCGTGCAGGGCATCGGCAGAGAATTTGTAACCCATATGGGCGATGAACACTCCGACAATCAGGGCCGCAATCAGGTCCATCGCGTGAAAACCCACTAAATTCCCCGCAATACCGATGGCGACAACCACTGACGACGCTGCGTCAGAACGGGCATGCCAGGCATTGGCTATCAGCAGCGAGGACTGAATACGTTTTCCCGTGGCAAACATGTATCTGAACAGACTCTCCTTCACCACCAGCGCCAGTATCGCCACCCACAAAGCGGCCCCTTTTACTATCTGATGCGTCTCGGGATTAAGCAGTTTATTGCCAGCGGACCAGAGCATCCCGACCCCCACGAGCAGCAGAATAGCGCCAATAATAAGCTTTGCACCGTTTTCGAAACGCAGATGACCGTAATGATGATCGATATCAGAGGCTTTCTGACTCTTTTTATTCGCAATCAGAACGACAAAGTCAGAAGATAAATCGGAAAGAGAATGAATCCCATCAGCAATTAACCCCTGCGAGCCGGAGAATATTCCTGCAACTATCTGAAAGCAGGTGAGTAAAATATTAATTATCACGCTTGCTAATGTGCATTTGTGTATTTCCCTAGAACGGATATGAGACTCATTGCTATTTTTCTTTTCCATGATAATTTCCGCTACCAACTGATTGAGCGATTATTCTGCGCAGGGAACATTAAATTGACGTTAAATATAACGTCATTATTGGCTGGGTTTAGGAATATTTACAGAATGAGGGCGGGTATCGGGATAAAATGCGGCCTGCAGAGTGCACTGCAGGCCGGAGGATTACTTCATAAATGCAGGTTGTTTGTTTTCGTAAGTGGCAATCGCCGCTTCGTGCTGGAGAGTTAAACCTATGCTGTCCAGACCGTTCAGCATGCAGTGACGGCGGAACGCATCAATGCTGAAGCTGTAGGTTTTATCCCCGGCTTTCACCACTTCCGCTTCCAGATCCACTTCAAACGAAATACCCGGATTCGCCTTAACCAGCGCGAACAACTCATCGATCTGTTCATCGCTCAGCGTGACGGGCAGCAGCTGGTTGTTGAAGCTGTTACCGTAAAAAATATCCGCGAAGCTTGGGGCGATGACCACTTTGAAGCCGTAATCGGTGAGCGCCCACGGAGCGTGTTCGCGGGATGAGCCGCAGCCAAAGTTTTCTCGGGCCAGTAAAATGGAGGCGCCTTTGTACTCCGGGAAGTTCAGAACGAATTCCGGATTAGGCACTTCGCCTTTGTCGTCCAGGAAACGCCAGTCGTTGAACAGGTGCGCGCCAAAGCCGGTACGCGTCACCTTCTGCAGAAACTGTTTGGGAATAATAGCGTCAGTATCGACGTTAGCGGCGTCCAGCGGGACAACCCGGCCCGTATGTTGGGTAAATTTCTCTGCCATGATTGTCTCCTTATTTCAGGCTGCGAATATCGGCGAAATGGCCGGTGACTGCCGCAGCGGCGGCCATTGCCGGGCTGACCAGATGGGTACGCCCACCGCGGCCCTGACGGCCTTCAAAGTTACGGTTGCTGGTAGAGGCGCAGCGCTCACCCGGATTCAGGCGATCGTTATTCATGGCCAGACACATCGAGCAGCCAGGCAGGCGCCACTCGAAGCCCGCTTCGATAAAGATCTTATCCAGACCTTCGGCTTCCGCCTGGGCTTTCACCGGACCAGAGCCTGGAACCACCAGCGCCTGCACGCCCGGCGCGACTTTACGGCCTTTGGCAATCTCTGCCGCCGCGCGCAAATCTTCGATACGGGAGTTAGTGCAAGAACCGATAAAGACTTTATCAATGGTCACGTCGGTCAACGGCACGCCGGGCTTCAGCCCCATATAGGCCAGCGCTTTTTCCGCACTGGCGCGCTCGACCGGATCGGCAAAGGAAGCAGGATCTGGAATGGAGTCGTTGACGGAAATCACCTGACCCGGGTTGGTCCCCCAGGTCACCTGCGGCGCAATCTCTTCTGCCTGCAGCGTGACAACGGTATCAAACGTCGCCCCATCGTCGGTTTTCAGGGTTTTCCAGTATGCTACCGCGTCGTCAAAATCCTGACCTTTCGGCGCGTGCAGACGGCCCTTCACATAGTTGAAGGTCGTTTCATCTGGCGCGACCAGACCGGCTTTGGCGCCCATCTCAATGGCCATGTTGCACAGGGTCATGCGGCCCTCCATGCTCAGCGCCTGGATAGCGTCTCCGCAGAACTCAACGACGTGGCCTGTACCGCCTGCGCTGCCGGTTTTACCGATAATCGCCAGCACGATATCTTTCGCGGTAATGCCAGGTGCCGCTTTGCCCTTCACTTCAATCTTCATCGTTTTGGCGCGGCCCTGCTTCAGGGTCTGCGTCGCCAGAACGTGTTCAACCTCAGAAGTGCCAATCCCGAACGCCAGAGCGCCAAACGCGCCGTGTGTCGCGGTATGGGAGTCACCGCAGACGATGGTCATGCCCGGCAGGGTGATCCCTTGCTCAGGCCCCATCACGTGGACGATGCCCTGATAAGGATGGTTCAGGTCGTACAGCTCAACGCCAAATTCTTTACAGTTCTTAATCAGCTCCTGCATCTGGATACGCGCCATCTCACCCGAGGCATTAATGTCTTTGGTCTGGGTGGAAACGTTGTGATCCATCGTCGCGAAGGTTTTACCCGGCTGACGTACCGGACGCTTGTGCGCGCGCAGGCCGTCAAATGCCTGAGGAGAGGTCACTTCGTGTACCAGATGACGGTCAATGTACAGCAGCGGGGTTTCGTTTGGTGCCTCGTAAACAACGTGCGCATCAAACAACTTTTCATATAACGTTTTAGCCATGATTACACCCCTTCAGCGACATAGCGGGCAATGATGTCGCCCATTTCATCGGTACTGACTGCCGCCGTGCCGCGTGCTAAATCGCCGGTACGGACGCCTTCTTCTAACGCCCGGTTAATGGCGTGTTCAATTGCGGTTGCTGCATCGTCTGCATCCAGGCTGTAGCGCAGCAGCAGGGCCAGGGAGAGGATCTGCGCAATCGGGTTAGCGATGTTTTTACCCGCGATATCCGGTGCAGAACCGCCTGCCGGTTCATACAGACCAAAGCCTTCTTCATTCAGGCTTGCGGATGGCAGCATCCCCATGGAGCCGGTGATCATTGCGCACTCGTCAGAGAGAATATCGCCGAACAGGTTGGAGCACAGCAGCACGTCAAACTGGGACGGATCCTTAATCAGCTGCATGGTCGCGTTATCGATGTACATGTGCGACAGCGTGACGTCCGGGTACTGCTTAGCGACTTCACTGACGATCTCGCGCCACAGAATGGAAGATTGCAGCACGTTCGCTTTGTCAATGGAGGTCACTTTATGGCGACGTTTACGCGCAGACTCAAAGGCGATATGGGCGATACGTTCAATTTCGAAACGGTGATACACCTCGGTGTCGAACGCTTTTTCGTGTTGTCCGCTGCCTTCGCGTCCTTTTGGCTGACCGAAATAGATCCCGCCGGTCAGTTCACGCACGCACAGAATGTCGAATCCGTTGGCGGCGATATCCGCGCGCAGCGGGCAGAACTCTTCCAGACCCTGATACAGCTTCGCCGGACGCAGGTTGCTGAACAGCTTGAAGTGTTTACGCAGCGGCAGCAGCGCGCCGCGCTCTGGCTGCTCTGCTGGCGGCAGGTGTTCCCATTTTGGACCACCGACGGAACCAAACAGCACGGCATCGGCATTTTCACAGCCTTCCACGGTCGCTTTTGGCAGTGGCGTACCGTGGTTATCAATCGCAATACCGCCCACATCGTAGTGGCTGGTGGTGATTTTCATCGCAAAACGCGCGCGAACGGCTTCCAGTACTTTCAGCGCCTGTGCCATCACTTCCGGGCCAATACCGTCACCCGGCAACACAGCAATATGGTAATTCTTCGACATTACACGGTTTCCTTGTTGTTCTCTTTATTCTGAGCTTTGCGTTGCAACTCTTTTTCGACTTCGGCGGCGCGCCAGATGTTGTTCAGAACATGCACCATCGCCTTCGCGGAGGATTCAACGATATCTGTCGCCAGGCCCACGCCATGGAAGCGGCGGCCGTTGTAATTAACCACGATATCTACCTGACCCAGCGCATCTTTGCCGTGGCCCTTGGCCGTCAGGTCATATTTGACCAGCTCAACGTCGTACTCGGTGACGCGATTAATCGCCTGGTAAATCGCATCGACAGGGCCGTTACCGTTAGCTGCCTCTGCTTTAATTTCATCTCCGCAGGCCAGCTTGACCGAGGCGGTAGCGATGTCGCTGGAGCCGGACTGCACGTTAAAGTAATCCAGACGGAAGTGCTCCGGCTCTTCCTGCTGTTTGTTGATAAAGGCCAGTGCTTCCAGGTCGTAGTCGAAGACCTGGCCTTTTTTGTCGGCCAGCTTCAGGAACGCGTCATACAGCTGATCCATGTTGTAATCGCTGTCCTTATAACCCATCTCTTCCATACGGTGCTTAACCGCCGCACGGCCGGAACGGGAGGTCAGGTTCAACTGGACCTGGTTCAGACCGATGGATTCCGGGGTCATGATTTCGTAGTTTTCACGGTTCTTCAGCACGCCATCCTGGTGAATACCGGAAGAGTGTGCGAAGGCGCCAGTGCCGACAATCGCTTTGTTAGCCGGAATGGGCATGTTGCAAATCTGGCTGACGGTCTGGCTGGTGCGCCAGATTTCGTTGTGATTGATGCGGGTGTGCACGTCCATGATGTCTTTGCGCACTTTGATCGCCATGATCACTTCTTCCAGAGAACAGTTGCCCGCACGTTCGCCGATGCCGTTCATCGCGCCTTCAACCTGACGTGCCCCGGCGTGGACGGCGGCGATGGCATTGCCCACGGCCAGACCCAAATCATCGTGGGTGTGGACGGAGATAATTGCCTTATCAATATTTGGTACGCGGTCATACAGGCCGGTGATGATGTTGGAGAACTCAAACGGCATGGTGTAGCCGACGGTGTCCGGAATGTTGATGGTTTTCGCGCCCGCGTTGATGGCGGCTTCGACGACGCGCGCCAGGTCTTCGATTGGCGTACGACCCGCATCTTCACAGGAGAATTCAACGTCATCGGTATAGTTGCGTGCGCGCTTAACCATATAGACCGCACGCTCAATCACCTCATCCAGCGTGCTGCGCAGCTTGGTTGCGATGTGCATAGGAGAGGTCGCAATGAAGGTGTGAATACGGAACGCTTCAGCCACCTTCAATGACTCAGCGGCAACGTCGATATCTTTCTCTACGCAGCGCGCCAGGGCACACACGCGGCTGTTTTTAATGGTGCGGGCGATAGTCTGGACGGATTCGAAATCACCGGGAGACGAGACAGGGAAACCGACCTCCATCACGTCGACACCCATACGTTCGAGAGCCAGCGCGATCTGCAGTTTCTCTTTAACACTCAGGCTTGCCTGTAATGCCTGTTCACCGTCACGTAAAGTAGTATCGAAAATAATGACTTGCTGGCTCATGGGTTAGGTCCTTGTCAGTCTTAGGGCGCCTTGCTACGAGCATAAAAAAACCCGCGCAGTGGCGCGGGTTTTTAGTCTTACTGGTGACGATTCAACGCTGAATTTCGCCCGCCAGTCTACCGCGCACAGTGGATGCGTTTAGTAGTAGTAGACCGGTGAAACGAATGGTGCGTGTCATGAATCGTGCTCCGTTAAATTCAATATACTTTTAGTGGTACTGGATACGGCTGTTCATGTCAACCCCTGATGATGAAAACGGGCCCGACAGACTGAATTAATAGGCTATTCACTTTAGCTAATTGTGCTGGTTTTAGCTTTTTCGAACCGACTAATTGTCTAATTTTGGACTTAAGAAAAGAGTTGCAGAAACAAATAAATTAATTTTTTTAAAAATGAGTGAAATGTGTTGAAGAGGATGCTTAGAGCTTAAAGATTTTTAATATCATAAAGTTATAAATGAAGTGGATCTATTCCAGAACACTGAAAAACGAGCTGAGATAACAGATTGTTAACTAACTGTAGGGTGATAGCAATAATAGTTTAATCATACTTAAGTCATCATTAACCTGTCGGCAATTGTATATTTGTTTGGTTTATGGTTTCATTCAGTTCCTGAAGTCAAACATATCATTTTCGCTGATTAATGTTTGTTAATATAAAGTCTTTATATATTCTGAATTTTAAATAATTCTCTTTCGCTGATCGTATTTGCATGATAATGCACCTTTAAGGTTATTATCGTGCGTTGGCAAAGGAGTGTAGCGTGACAGTGGAGTCAGAAGTGCCAGAAAATAATATTAAAAAACCTCAAGTTGCTGATGGGATTAAACCGCAGTTACGCACGGTGGATCTTAATCTTCTGACGGTTTTTGATGCGGTCATGCAGGAACAGAATATCACCCGTGCAGCCCAATCGTTGGGGATGTCACAACCTGCTGTGAGTAATGCCGTTGCCAGGCTTAAGCTCATGTTTAACGACGAATTATTTGTCCGCTACGGGAGGGGGATCCAGCCTACGGCGCGCGCATTCCAGCTATTCGGCTCCATTCGTCAGGCGTTGCAACTGGTCCAAAATGAGCTGCCGGGATCGGGGTTTGAACCCTTAAGCAGCGAGCGCGTATTCCATCTTTGTGTCTGTAGCCCATTAGATAATTATTTAACGTCAATTATTTATAATAAAGTTGAAGAAATCGCACCAAATATCAATCTTGTTTTTAAATCATCCTTGAATCAAAACACGGAACATCAGTTACGCTATCAGGAGATCGAATTTGTTCTGGGGTATGAAGAGTTCCGTCGCCCGGAATTTTCCTGTGTGCCGCTGTTTAAAGATGAAATGGTTCTGGTCGCCAGCAAAAAACACCCACGTCTGAATTCTCCGATGCGAGAAAACGATGTTTATAACGAGCAGCATGCCGTTGTTGCACTCGACAGATATGCTTCTTTTAGCCTGCCGTGGTATGACACTGCGGATAAACAGGCGAGCGTGGCTTATCAGGGCATGGCTATGGTCAGCGTATTAAACGTGGTGTCCCAGACCCAGCTGGTGGCGATTGCGCCGCGCTGGCTGGCAGAAGAGTTTTCTGACCCTTTAAATCTGCAAATTTTGCCTCTGCCACTCAAGCTAAATAGCCGTACCTGTTATCTTTCCTGGCATGAAGCGGCGGGGCGAGATAAAGGACATCAGTGGATGGAAGAGTTGCTGGTGGGCATCTGCCGCCGGTAAAACGCATCAGGATAAATCGCATCGGATTGTGTGATTTATCCTGGTTTTTTTTAGATAATTGATATTTTGTTCTGTTGTTCTTTTTTTGGAGCTGCTCTCCGGCTCGCAAAAATAGATGATTTCCTGCATTGCCGCGCTTTTCAGTGATGATTTATCACCCCATCCTCTATTCCCAGAGTATTTAACCATATCCTCTGCTAACAGCTGCTTTTTCTGCTTTACGCACCGTTTATCTCTCCGGGTTTGCTAATTGCCTGCCTCATAACGAGCGGTTAAGGTAAAGAACACTCTGCAAAATATAAGATTGGTTTCTCCCAATCGTAAGACGGTGCGGAAATGAATTCGGCATTCCGTCTATAACAATATGCCTGGAGGCAAACCATGGAGATGTTGTCTGGCGCGGAAATGGTCGTTCGGTCACTGATCGATCAGGGCGTAAAGCAAGTGTTCGGCTACCCTGGTGGTGCAGTTCTCGATATTTATGATGCGCTGCACACGGTAGGGGGCATTGACCATGTTCTGGTACGTCACGAGCAGGCGGCGGTACACATGGCTGACGGTCTGGCGCGGGCGACGGGTGAAGTGGGCGTGGTGTTAGTCACTTCCGGCCCCGGCGCGACAAACGCCATTACCGGCATTGCGACAGCGTATATGGACTCTATCCCGCTGGTGATCCTCTCCGGGCAGGTAGCAACCTCACTGATCGGTTACGATGCGTTTCAGGAGTGCGACATGGTCGGGATTTCGCGTCCCGTTGTGAAGCACAGCTTCCTGGTCAAGCAAACGGAAGACATTCCTGGCGTACTGAAGAAAGCTTTCTGGCTGGCGGCGAGCGGACGCCCGGGACCAGTGGTGGTCGATCTGCCTAAAGATATCCTCAACCCGGCAAACAAGCTGCCTTATGTCTGGCCGGAAGCTGTCAGCATGCGCTCTTATAACCCCACAACGCAGGGGCACAAAGGTCAGATCAAGCGAGCGTTGCAAACGCTTCTGGCAGCCAAAAAACCGGTGGTCTATGTCGGTGGCGGGGCGATCAACGCTGCCTGTGAAGTCCAGCTTCGTGAACTGATTGAAAAACTCAACCTTCCCGTTGCATCGTCGCTGATGGGGCTGGGGGCGTTTCCCGCAACCCATCGTCAGGCGCTGGGTATGCTGGGCATGCACGGTACCTATGAAGCCAACATGACGATGCACCATTCCGATGTGATTTTTGCCGTCGGCGTGCGGTTTGACGATCGCACCACCAATAACCTGGCGAAGTACTGCCCTAACGCCACCGTACTGCATATTGATATCGATCCAACGTCAATTTCAAAAACGGTATCGGCTGATGTTCCTATCGTCGGTGATGCCCGGCAGGTTCTGGAGCAAATGCTGGATCTGCTGGCCCAGGAGAGTGCAACCCAGCCGCTGGATGAGATCCGCGACTGGTGGCAGCAGATTGAACAGTGGCGCGCGCGTCAGTGCCTGAAATATGACACACAAAGTGAAAATATTAAGCCGCAGGCGGTCATTGAAGCGGTGTGGCGACTGACGAAAGGTGAGGCGTACGTAACCTCAGATGTAGGGCAGCATCAGATGTTTGCCGCCCTGTATTACCCGTTTGATAAACCGCGACACTGGATCAACTCCGGTGGTTTAGGAACAATGGGCTTTGGTCTGCCTGCCGCGTTGGGCGTGAAGCTGGCGTTGCCGAATGAAACCGTCGTCTGCGTAACGGGGGACGGCAGTATTCAGATGAACATTCAGGAGCTGTCTACTGCGCTGCAATATGAATTGCCGGTACTGGTGCTGAACCTGAATAACGGTTATCTCGGTATGGTGAAGCAGTGGCAGGATATGATCTACTCTGGCCGTCACTCTCAATCCTACATGAAATCGCTGCCGGATTTTGTTCGCCTTGCTGAAGCTTACGGCCATGTTGGCATGCGGGTGACCGATCCGGCAGAGCTGGAAACAAAGCTCGCGCAAGCGCTTGAGCACGTTAAAAACAACCGCCTCGTCTTTATGGATGTGATTGTTGATGGGACCGAGCACGTTTATCCGATGCATATTCGTGGAGGTGGTATGGATGAAATGTGGTTAAGCAAAACGGAGAGAACCTGATATGCGCCGGATATTATCGGTTTTACTGGAAAATGAGTCTGGCGCACTGTCGCGCGTCATTGGCCTTTTTGCCCAGCGCGGCTATAACATTGAAAGCCTGACCGTTGCCCCGACGGAAGACCCAACGCTGTCGCGCATGACGATTCAAACCGTTGGCGATGAGAAAGTGCTTGAGCAAATTGAAAAACAGCTGCATAAGCTGGTTGATGTGCTGCGCGTGAGCGAGCTGGGGCAGGGGGCCTACGTTGAACGTGAGGTCATGCTGGTGAAAATCCAGGCCAGCGGCTACGGGCGTGAAGAAGTTAAACGCAATGCGGATATTTTCCGCGGACAAATTATCGACGTCACGCCTTCTCTTTATACGGTTCAGCTGGTCGGGACAAGCGACAAGCTGGATGCTTTTCTCGCGTCCGTGCGGGATGTTGCAAAAATTGTCGAGGTCGCGAGATCGGGTGTAGTGGGTCTGTCACGCGGCGAGAAAATCATGCGTTAGTTATCAAAAAGGTTCGCCTCTTTCTGCCCGGTCACCAAAGCCGGGCTTTTTTTTGCGTAATCAGCCGACAACGCAGATAAAAGCGGTTGCCGCGAAGGCTTTTCTGCGTTTAGATGTTAAAAGATTTAACCATAACCTTGACAGGGCCATGGATTCTTTTCTTTTTTTAAGGGGCAATTGTGAAACTGGATGAAATCGCCCGGCTAGCCGGCGTGTCACGAACAACGGCCAGCTATGTGATTAACGGTAAAGCAAAGCAGTACCGTGTCAGCGACAAGACCGTTGAAAAAGTTATGGCGGTGGTTCGTGAGCATAACTACCATCCGAATGCTGTCGCAGCCGGTCTGCGTGCCGGGCGTACCCGCTCTATTGGTCTGGTGATCCCTGACCTGGAAAATACCAGCTATACCCGTATCGCCAACTATCTCGAACGTCAGGCGCGCCAGCGCGGCTATCAACTGCTGATTGCCTGCTCTGAAGATCAGCCCGACAACGAGATGCGCTGCATTGAACATCTTCTCCAGCGCCAGGTGGATGCCATTATTGTTTCGACCTCCCTACCGCCAGAACATCCGTTCTACCAGCGCTGGGCGAACGACCCGTTCCCAATCGTTGCGCTGGATCGCGCGCTCGATCGCGAGCATTTCACCAGCGTCGTGGGTGCGGATCAGGATGATGCAGAAATGCTGGCCGCAGAGCTGCGAACTTTCCCCGCAGAAACTGTGCTGTATCTTGGCGCGCTGCCCGAGCTTTCCGTTAGCTTCCTGCGTGAGCAGGGGTTCAGAACCGCGTGG
Source organism: Enterobacter sp. (assembly GCF_977039595.1). Classification (NCBI taxonomy): domain Bacteria; kingdom Pseudomonadati; phylum Pseudomonadota; class Gammaproteobacteria; order Enterobacterales; family Enterobacteriaceae; genus Enterobacter; species Enterobacter sp. Next base: position 122,021 of record NZ_CDRQYH010000001.1, on the reverse strand, counting down.
AAAGACGATCAGCGCGAGGTTAACTATCTCTATGCCAACAGTTACGAACGTGAAGCCGCAGCGCAGCTGTTCGAAAAATGGCTAGAGACACACCCGATGCCGCAGGCGCTATTCACCACGTCGTTTGCGCTGTTGCAGGGTGTCATGGATGTAACCTTACGCCGTGAAGGTAAACTTCCCTCTGACCTGGCGATTGCCACTTTTGGGGATAACGAGCTGCTCGACTTCCTTCAGTGTCCGGTGCTGGCGGTAGCACAGCGTCACCGTGATGTGGCTGAACGCGTGCTGGAGATTGTGCTGGCAAGCCTGGATGAGCCGCGCAAACCGAAGCCGGGCCTGACGCGTATCAAACGTAATCTCTATCATCGCGGAATTTTAAGCCGCCAAAAATGAAATGACCGGGGCGGGAAAGTCTGCCCCATTTTGCTGCGATAAATCGTCCGGATAATTCCCGGAGAGAAATTAGGATAATTCTTGTGAGATGATAATCGCCAATTTTTCTTAATTCATTTTGGCTTTTAAATTGTCCTTTAAAGAACATCTCAGCGATTTTAAACAGCTATCTTTGTATTATTTTGTTACAAACCCTATTCGGCCGATGAATATTCAGACGTTTTTCCTCCTCCTGTAGCTGCTTACGTGGCAACTGCCGCGCTTACCCGGTGCCAGAGTGAATCTGGCGCTGTTATCCCCTGAGAATCTGTCATAAAATGCTGCCCGCGTCGCAAACTGACACTTTATATTTATCTGCGATGATATTGAGTGAGCTTTAACGCTAGTGTGCATATTCGGTTTTTTTCTTACAAATATTCATAACGTTAATTTTGCCTCGCCAGTTGTGCAGTTATTAACCAGGACTGTTTATCTCTGTAAATAGAGGGCGTTCGAGTCCTTACAGGGAGAGTCCTGGCTTGACAAGCTTTTCCCTCGCTCCGTAAACTCCTTTAGGTGGGAATTTGTGGGTTAAAGTGGTGAGGAGGGGTGAGACTGGCATGTTCCGTGGAGCAACGTTAGTCAATCTCGACAGCAAAGGGCGTTTATCGGTACCAACCCGATATCGCGACCAGCTGATCGAGAACGCTGCGGGTCAAATGGTTTGCACCATTGACATTAACTCCCCCTGCCTGCTGCTTTACCCCTTGCCTGAATGGGAAATTATTGAGCAAAAGCTGTCGCGACTGTCGAGCATGAACCCGCAGGAACGCCGCGTGCAGCGGCTGTTATTGGGACATGCCAGTGAATGTCAGATGGATAACGCAGGGCGGTTACTGATTGCCCCTGTGTTACGGCAACATGCCGGTCTGACCAAAGAAGTGATGCTGGTCGGGCAGTTCAACAAATTTGAACTGTGGGATGAAACGACCTGGTATCAACAGGTCAAGGAAGATATCGACGCTGAGCAGTCTGATTCCGCGACATTATCGGAACGGCTGCAGGACTTGTCTCTATAAATATGATGGAAAATTATAAACACAAAACGGTGTTACTGGACGAGGCCGTAAACGGTCTGAATATTCGTCCGGATGGCATCTACATTGATGGCACGTTTGGTCGCGGTGGTCACTCGCGTTTGATTCTCTCCCAGCTCGGAGAGGAAGGCCGCCTGCTGGCAATCGATCGCGATCCGCAGGCAATTGCGGTTGCTCAGACCATCAATGACCCACGCTTTTCCATCGTGCATGGACCTTTTTCTGCGCTTGCAGATTATGTTGCTGAGCGCGGCCTGACGGGTAAGATCGACGGGATTCTTCTCGATCTTGGCGTCTCTTCACCCCAACTTGATGATGCCGAACGTGGTTTCTCCTTTATGCGTGATGGTCCGCTGGATATGCGGATGGATCCAACGCGCGGTCAGTCTGCCGCTGAGTGGTTACAGACCGCTGACGAAGCCGATATTGCATGGGTCATCAAAACGTTTGGCGAAGAGCGCTTTGGCAAACGAATCGCGCGCGCCATCGTTGAGCGTAATCGCATTGAGCCAATGACCCGCACCAAAGAGTTGGCCGAAGTGATCGCGGCGGCGACACCGGTGAAGGATAAGCACAAACATCCCGCGACCCGTACCTTCCAGGCGGTTCGCATCTGGGTAAACAGTGAACTGGAGGAAATAGAGCTGGCGCTAAAAAGCTCGCTCGACGTGCTGGCCCCGGGGGGGCGGTTATCCATCATCAGCTTCCATTCGCTGGAAGACCGTATTGTGAAACGCTTTATGCGTGAACAAAGCCGCGGTCCACAGGTGCCAGCGGGGCTGCCGATGACGGAAGAACAACTCAGGAAGCTGGGTGGCCGTCAGTTGCGAGCATTAGGCAAGTTGATGCCGGGCGAAGAAGAAGTGGCAGAGAATCCACGCGCCCGTAGTTCAGTGCTGCGTGTTGCAGAGAGGACGAACGCATGATCGGCAGAGTGACAGAGACCCTAAGCAAAGTTAAGGATTCGTTAGGAAGCAACGAGCGCCATGCCTTGCCTGGCGTGATCGGCGACGATCTTTTGCGGTTTGGGAAACTGCCACTCTGTCTGTTCATTTGCATCATTGTCACGGCAGTTACGGTGGTGACCACCGCCCACCATACACGTTTATTGACTGCGCAACGCGAGCAGATGGTACTGGAACGCGATGCGCTGGATATTGAATGGCGAAATCTGATCCTTGAAGAAAACGCGCTCGGCGATCACAGCCGGGTTGAACGGATCGCAACGGAAAAGCTGCAATTGCAGCATGTTGATCCTTCGCAGGAAAATATCGTAGTACAAAAATAAGGGAAAACGCGACGCATGAAAGCAGCGGCAAAAACGCTAAAACCAAAACGTCAGGAAGAACAGGCCAACTTTATCAGTTGGCGTTTTGCGTTGCTTTGCGGCTGCATTTTACTCGCTCTGGGTTTTCTGCTTGGACGCGTGGCCTGGCTACAAATCATCGCTCCTGACATGCTGGTACGCCAGGGTGACATGCGTTCCCTGCGCGTTCAGGAAGTGTCGACATCCCGTGGGATGATTACCGATCGCTCGGGTCGTCCGCTAGCGGTGAGCGTGCCGGTGAAGGCGATTTGGGCCGATCCTAAAGAACTGCATGATGCTGGCGGTATCACGCTTGATAACCGCTGGAAGGCCCTTGCGGATGCGCTGAAGATGCCGTTGGACCAGTTAGCTTCACGCGTGAATACGAACCCGAGAGGGCGCTTTATCTATCTGGCACGTCAGGTGAACCCTGACATGGCGGACTACATCAAAAAATTGAAGCTGCCGGGGATCCATCTGCGTGAAGAATCCCGTCGTTACTATCCATCCGGCGAAGTGACTGCTCACCTCATTGGCTTTACTAACGTCGATAGCCAGGGGATTGAAGGCGTTGAAAAAAGCTTTGATAAATGGCTTACCGGCCAGCCCGGCGAGCGCATTGTGCGTAAAGACCGCTATGGTCGCGTGATCGAGGATATTTCCTCAACGGACAGCCAGGCCGCACACAACCTTGCGCTGAGTATTGATGAGCGATTACAGGCGCTGGTTTACCGCGAACTGAACAATGCCGTGGCCTTCAACAAAGCGGAATCGGGCAGTGCTGTGTTAGTTGATGTCAGCACGGGTGAAGTGCTGGCGATGGCCAATAGCCCGTCCTACAACCCTAATAATCTTACCGGCACGCAGAAGGATGTTATGCGTAACCGTACCATCACCGACGTGTTCGAACCGGGTTCGACGGTTAAGCCGATGGTGGTCATGACTGCACTTCAGCGCGGTATCGTCAACGAAAACACCGTACTGAATACCATTCCATACCGAATTAACGGTCACGAAATCAAAGACGTGGCGCGCTACAGCGAATTGACCCTGACCGGGGTATTACAGAAGTCGAGTAACGTCGGCGTTTCAAAGCTGGCGTTAGCGATGCCGTCCTCAGCGTTAGTAGAGACTTACTCACGTTTTGGACTTGGAAAGGCGACCAATTTGGGGTTGGTCGGAGAACGCAGTGGCTTATATCCTCAAAAACAACGGTGGTCTGACATAGAGAGGGCCACCTTCTCTTTCGGCTACGGGCTAATGGTAACTCCGTTACAGCTAGCGCGAGTCTATGCAACGATTGGCAGCTATGGCGTCTATCGTCCGCTGTCGATTACTAAAGTTGATCCACCGGTTCCGGGCGAGCGTATCTTCCCGGAATCTGTCGTTCGTACCGTGGTGCACATGATGGAAAGCGTGGCGCTGCCTGGCGGCGGCGGCGTGAAGGCGGCGATCAAAGGTTATCGCATTGCCATCAAGACCGGTACAGCGAAAAAGGTGGGGCCAGACGGCCGCTACATCAACAAATATATTGCCTATACCGCAGGCGTTGCGCCTGCAAGCAATCCGCGTTTTGCGCTGGTGGTCGTAATAAACGATCCACAGGCGGGTAAATACTACGGCGGCGCCGTCTCCGCGCCTGTGTTCGGGGCTATCATGGGCGGCGTGTTACGCACCATGAACATTGAACCGGATGCGCTGGCGACGGGCGAAAAAAGTGAATTTGTAATTAATCAAGGCGAGGGTACAGGTGGCAGATCGTAATTTGCGCGACCTTCTCGCTCCGTGGGTGCCAAATGCACCGGAGCGAGCACTGCGAGAGATGGTACTGGACAGCCGCGTGGCTGCTTCTGGCGATCTTTTTGTGGCGGTGGTCGGTCATCAGGCGGACGGGCGTCGTTATATCCCGCAGGCGATTGCGCAAGGTGTGGCTGCCATTATTGCTGAGGCCAAAGATGAGGCAACCGACGGTGAGATCCGTGAAATGCACGGGGTGCCGGTTATCTATCTCAGCCAGTTAAACGAGCGTCTCTCCGCGCTGGCGGGACGTTTTTATCACGAACCTTCCGACCAGCTGCGTCTGGTCGGCGTGACGGGCACGAACGGTAAAACCACCACCACGCAGCTGATGGCGCAGTGGGCCCAGCTGTTGGGTGAAACCGGTGCAGTGATGGGTACCGTAGGTAACGGCCTGCTGGGCAAAGTGAGCCCGACGGAAAACACCACCGGCTCGGCGGTAGACGTACAGCATGTGCTTGCAGGTCTGGCTGGGCAGGGGGCAACCTTTGCTGCGATGGAAGTATCTTCGCACGGTCTGGTACAGCATCGGGTTGCGGCGCTGAAATTTGCCGCTTCAGTGTTTACTAACCTGAGCCGCGATCATCTTGATTATCATGGTGATATGGAGCATTACGAAGCCGCGAAATGGCTGCTGTTCTCCACTCACCATTACGGACAAGCCATCATCAACGCCGACGACGAAGTGGGCCGCCGCTGGCTGGCGAAGCTGCCGGATGCGGTTGCGGTGTCGATGGAAGACCATATCAATCCGAACTGCCACGGACGCTGGCTGAAGGCGGTTGAGGTGAATTACCACGACAGTGGGGCGACAATCCGCTTTGCCTCTTCCTGGGGTGAAGGCGAAATTGAAAGCCGCCTGATGGGCGCGTTCAACGTCAGCAACCTGCTGCTGGCGCTGGCGACGCTGCTGGCGCTGGGTTATCCGATGGCTGAACTGCTGAAAACCTCAGCGCGTCTGCAGCCGGTTTGTGGCCGTATGGAAGTGTTCAACGCGCCGGGCAAACCGACCGTTGTGGTTGATTATGCCCACACGCCGGATGCGCTGGAAAAAGCGCTGGAAGCGGCGCGCCTGCACTGCGCCGGAAAACTCTGGTGCGTGTTTGGCTGCGGCGGCGATCGCGATAAAGGCAAACGCCCGCTGATGGGGGCTATTGCCGAGCAGTTCGCAGATATTCCGGTAGTAACCGATGACAACCCGCGTACGGAAGAGCCGCGCGCCATCATCAATGACATTCTGGCGGGCATGCTGGACGCGGGCCGTGCTCGCGTGGTGGAAGGCCGTGTGGAAGCCGTGACCAATACCATTATGCAGGCGCAGGAGAATGATGTTGTCCTCTTAGCGGGCAAAGGGCATGAAGATTATCAGATCGTTGGCAATCGCCGTCTGGACTACTCGGACCGCGTAACGGCAGCTCGTCTGCTGGGAGTCGTGGCATGATTAGCATCACGTTACGTCAGGCCGCTGCAATCCTGAAGGGCGACCTGCACGGGCAAGACCTGACCATTGATGCCGTAACGACGGACACCCGCAAAATCACCGCGGGGTGTCTGTTTGTGGCGCTGAAAGGCGAACGTTTTGACGCGCATGATTTTGCTGAACAGGCCAAAGAGAACGGCGCCGGTGCGCTGCTGGTCAGCCGCAAGCTCGATATCGATCTGCCGCAAATTGTGGTGAAAGATACGCGCCTCGCGTTCGGTGAGCTGGCCGCCTGGGTGCGTCAGCAAGTGCCTGCTCGCGTCGTCGCGCTGACCGGGTCATCCGGCAAAACGTCGGTGAAAGAGATGACGGCGGCGATCCTCGGCCAGTGCGGCAATACGCTTTATACCGCGGGCAACCTCAATAATGACATCGGCGTGCCGATGACATTGCTTCGCCTGACCAAAGAACATGACTATGCGGTGATCGAGTTAGGAGCAAACCACCAGGGCGAAATCGCCTGGACCGTGAGCCTGACTCGCCCGGAAGCTGCGCTGGTGAATAACCTCGCGGCTGCGCACCTGGAAGGCTTTGGCTCGCTGGAAGGCGTGGCGAAAGCGAAAGGTGAGATTTATACCGGCCTGCCGGATAACGGTATCGCTATTCTGAACGCCGATAACAACGACTGGCTGAACTGGCAGAGCATCATTGGCTCGCGTAAAACCTGGCGCTTCTCGCCAAATGCGGCCAACAGTGATTTTACGGCGACTAATATCCATGTGACGTCCCACGGCACCGAGTTCACCCTTACGACCCCAACGGGGGGCGTGGAGGTTCTGCTGCCGCTGCCGGGTCGCCATAACATCGCCAATGCCCTTGCGGCGGCGGCGCTGTCAACGGCGGTGGGCGCTTCACATGAGGCGATCAAAACTGGGCTGGCGAACCTGAAAGCCGTGCCTGGTCGTCTGTTCCCGATTCAGCTTTCGGAAAACAAACTGCTGCTGGATGACTCCTACAACGCGAACGTTGGTTCAATGACTGCGGCGGTGCAGGTGTTATCCGAAATGCCGGGCTACCGCATCATGGTGGTTGGCGACATGGCAGAGCTGGGCGACGAAAGCGAAGCCTGTCATAACCAGGTCGGTGAAGCGGCGAAAGCGGCGGGGCTGGACTGCGTGCTGAGCGCAGGAAAACTGAGCCAGGCGATTAGCCATGCCAGCGGCGTTGGCGAGCATTTTGCTGATAAAGCCGCGTTGATAGAGCGCCTTAAAGCGTTGATTACAGAAAAACAAATTGTGACTGTGTTAGTGAAAGGTTCACGTAGTGCCGCCATGGAAGAGGTTGTGCACGCATTACAGGAGAACGGGACATGTTAGTTTGGCTGGCCGAACATTTGGTCAAATATTATTCAGGCTTTAACGTCTTTTCATATCTGACGTTTCGCGCCATCGTCAGCCTGCTGACTGCGCTGTTCATCTCGTTGTGGATGGGCCCGCGCATGATTGCCCGTCTGCAAAAACTCTCTTTCGGCCAGGTTGTGCGTAACGACGGTCCGGAGTCGCACTTCAGCAAGCGCGGCACGCCAACCATGGGCGGAATCATGATCCTGACCGCCATCGTTGTTTCCGTGCTGCTGTGGGCGTACCCCTCCAACCCGTACGTCTGGTGCGTTCTGACGGTACTGGTGGGTTACGGGATCATCGGTTTTGTGGATGATTACCGCAAAGTCGTTCGTAAAGATACTAAGGGCCTGATCGCGCGCTGGAAATATTTCTGGATGTCGGTCATCGCGCTGGGCGTTGCCTTCGCTCTGTATCTGGCAGGCAAAGACACACCGGCCACCGAGCTGGTTGTGCCGTTCTTTAAAGACGTGATGCCACAGCTGGGGCTGTTCTACATTCTGCTGGCCTACTTTGTGATTGTCGGCACGGGCAACGCCGTTAACCTGACCGACGGTCTGGATGGCCTGGCCATTATGCCAACCGTCTTTGTGGCCGCCGGTTTTGCGCTGGTGGCGTGGGCGACCGGTAACATGAACTTTGCGAACTACCTGCACATCCCTTATCTGCGCCACGCGGGTGAGCTGGTGATCGTCTGTACGGCGATTGTCGGCGCGGGGCTGGGCTTCCTGTGGTTCAACACCTATCCGGCGCAGGTCTTTATGGGTGACGTCGGTTCTCTGGCTTTGGGCGGTGCGCTCGGCATTATCGCCGTACTGCTGCGTCAGGAGTTCCTGCTGGTGATCATGGGCGGCGTGTTTGTGGTGGAAACCCTGTCGGTGATTTTGCAGGTCGGTTCCTTCAAGCTGCGCGGTCAGCGCATCTTCCGTATGGCGCCGATTCACCACCACTATGAACTGAAAGGCTGGCCGGAGCCGCGCGTGATTGTGCGCTTCTGGATTATTTCGCTGATGCTGGTGCTGATTGGCCTGGCAACGCTGAAGGTACGTTAATCATGGCAGATTACCAGGGCAAAAAAGTCGTTATCATCGGGTTGGGCCTCACGGGGCTCTCCTGCGTGGACTTTTTCCTCGCGCGCGGCGTGACGCCGCGCGTGATGGATACGCGTGTCTCTCCACCGGGTCTGGACAAACTGCCGGAACAGGTTGAACGCCACCTTGGTGGTCTGAATGATGACTGGCTGCTGGCAGCCGATTTGATTGTCGCCAGCCCGGGTATGGCGCTGGCGCACCCTTCGCTGAGCGCTGCCGCGGATGCGGGTGTGGAAATTGTCGGCGATATCGAGCTGTTCTGCCGTGAAGTGCAGGCGCCCGTTATCGCTATTACCGGTTCTAACGGTAAAAGCACCGTCACCACTCTGGTGGGTGAAATGGCGAAAGCGGCAGGCATGAACGTCGGCGTTGGCGGTAACATTGGTTTACCTGCTCTGATGCTGCTGGACAAAGGCTGCGAGCTGTTCGTGCTGGAACTCTCCAGCTTCCAGCTGGAAACGACTTCCAGCCTGCATGCTGCGGCTGCGACGATCCTCAACGTGACTGAAGATCATATGGACAGGTATCCATTTGGCCTGCAGCAATACCGTGCCGCTAAGCTGCGCGTTTATGAAAATGCAAAAGTCTGCGTTGTTAATGCCGATGACGCTCTGACGATGCCGGTGCGTGGCGCAGACGATCGCTGTATTAGCTTTGGTATTACGATGGGGGACTACCACCTGAACCGCCAACTGGGCGAAACCTGGCTGCGCGTGAAGGGTGAGAAAGTGCTGAACGTGAAAGAGATGAAGCTCACAGGTCAGCACAACTACACCAATGCCCTGGCGGCGCTGGCGCTGGCTGATGCTGTAGGGCTGCCGCGCTCCTCCAGCCTGAAAGCGTTAACCACCTTTTCTGGTCTGGCACACCGTTTCCAGCTGGCGCTGGAGCACAACGGCGTGCGCTGGATTAACGACTCCAAAGCCACCAACGTGGGTAGCACGGAGGCCGCGCTGAACGGGCTGCACGTTGACGGCACCCTGCATTTACTGCTGGGCGGCGACGGTAAATCAGCTGATTTTTCCTCGCTGAAGCCCTATCTCTCCGGCGATAACATCCGTCTCTACTGCTTTGGCCGTGACGGCAGCGAACTTGCTGAACTGCGCCCTGAAGTTGCCGAGCAAACCGAAACCATGGAACAGGCGATGCGGTTGATTGCCCCTCGCGTGAAGCCAGGCGATATGGTGCTGCTCTCTCCGGCCTGTGCCAGCCTCGATCAATTCAAGAATTTCGAACAGCGTGGTGATGTCTTTACCCGCCTGGCGAAGGAGTTAGGCTGATGCGTTTATCTATCCCTCGCCTGAAAATGCCGCGCATGCCAGGATTTGGGATCCTGGCATGGCTGTTTGCGGCGCTCAAAGGCTGGGTAATGGGCTCTCGTCAAAAAGATAACGACAGCCTGATCATGTACGACCGCACGCTGTTCTGGCTCACGATGGGGCTGGCGGCGGTAGGCTTTATTATGGTGACGTCGGCATCAATGCCTGTCGGGCAGCGTCTGGCGAACGATCCTTTCCTGTTTGCCAAGCGTGATGGTCTTTACATTATCCTGGCGTTCTGTCTGGCGCTGGTGACCTTGCGTCTGCCGATGGAGTTCTGGCAGCGGCACAGTACGGCGATGCTGATCGCGTCGATTATTATGCTGCTGATCGTACTGGTGGTGGGCAGCTCCGTTAACGGGGCATCCCGCTGGATCGCCTTCGGCCCGCTGCGTATTCAGCCTGCGGAATTTACCAAGCTCTCCCTGTTCTGCTACCTGGCTAACTACCTGGTGCGTAGGGTAGATGAGGTGCGTAACAACCTGCGCGGCTTCTTAAAACCGATGGGCGTGATTCTGGTGCTGGCGGTATTACTGCTGGCGCAGCCTGACCTCGGTACCGTTGTCGTGCTGTTCGTTACCACCCTGGCCATGCTGTTCCTGGCGGGCGCGAAGCTGTGGCAGTTCATCGCTATTATCGGGATGGGGATTTCGGCGGTTGTGCTGCTGATCCTCGCCGAGCCTTACCGTATTCGCCGTGTGACCTCGTTCTGGAACCCGTGGGAAGATCCGTTCGGCAGCGGTTATCAGCTGACGCAGTCGCTGATGGCCTTTGGTCGCGGTGAAGTCTGGGGACAGGGGCTGGGGAACTCGGTACAGAAACTCGAGTATTTACCGGAAGCGCATACTGACTTCATCTTCTCCATTATTGCGGAAGAACTGGGTTATATCGGTGTGGTATTAGCGCTATTAATGGTATTCTTCGTCGCTTTCCGCGCCATGTCCATCGGCCGGAAAGCGCTGGAGATCGATCACCGCTTCTCAGGCTTCCTGGCCTGCTCAATTGGTATCTGGTTTAGCTTCCAGGCATTGGTTAACGTCGGGGCCGCAGCGGGTATGCTGCCGACCAAAGGTCTGACGTTGCCGTTGATCAGTTATGGTGGTTCCAGTCTGTTGATTATGTCGACGGCCATCATGCTGTTGTTGCGCATAGATTATGAAACGCGTCTGGAAAAAGCCCAGGCGTTTACACGAGGTTCACGATGAATCAACCGAAGCGGTTAATGGTGATGGCAGGCGGTACCGGTGGACACGTGTTCCCGGGACTGGCGGTTGCGCACCATTTAATGGAACAGGGCTGGCAGGTACGCTGGCTGGGAACCGCAGACCGCATGGAGGCCGATCTGGTACCGAAGCACGGTATCGAGATCGACTTTATTCGTATTTCCGGCCTTCGGGGCAAAGGCCTCAAGGCAATGCTGCTGGCTCCGGTGCGTATTTTTAACGCCTGGCGTCAGGCGCGCACCATCATGAAGCGCTTTAAGCCTGATGTGGTGCTGGGCATGGGCGGGTATGTCTCGGGCCCTGGCGGGCTGGCGGCGTGGTCGTTAGGTATTCCCGTCGTGCTGCATGAGCAGAACGGTATTGCCGGTCTGACCAACAAGTGGCTGGCGAAAATCGCTACCAAAGTTATGCAGGCGTTTCCCGGCGCGTTCCCGAAAGCGGACGTAGTGGGTAATCCGGTGCGTGTCGACGTGCTGGCGCTGCCTCTGCCGGATGCTCGCCTGACGGGCCGTGAAGGACCGGTTCGTGTACTGGTCGTCGGGGGCTCTCAGGGCGCACGCATTTTAAACCAGACGATGCCGCAGGTTGCCGCAAAGCTGGGCGATACCGTGACCATCTGGCACCAGAGCGGGAAAGGCGCTCAGCAGACCGTTGAGCAAGCTTATGCAGACGAAGGTCAGCCGCAGCATAAAGTCACTGAGTTTATCGACGACATGGCGGCAGCGTATGCCTGGGCCGATGTCGTGGTCTGTCGTTCAGGCGCGCTGACGGTGAGCGAGATCGCCGCCGCCGGTCTGCCGGCCCTGTTTGTGCCGTTCCAGCACAAAGACAGACAGCAGTACTGGAATGCGCTGCCGCTTGAGAAAGCCGGTGCGGCGAAGATATTTGAGCAGCCACAATTTACCGCCGACGCGGTCGCCACCACCCTGGCGGGCTGGAACAGAGACGCACTGCTGGAGATGGCACAACGCGCGCGCGCGGCCGCTATCCCTGATGCGACGGAACGGGTGGCAAAAGAAGTGAGCCTGGCAGCCCAGGCTTAACCCTCGCAGCGCGTGAAGCGCGGCACGAATTTTAAGTAGTCGATGGCGTTTAGAGAATGAATACACAACAACTGGCAAAACTGCGTTCAATCGTGCCCGAGATGCGTCGCGTCCGGCACATTCACTTTGTTGGCATCGGTGGTGCTGGCATGGGCGGTATTGCCGAAGTGTTAGCTAACGAAGGCTATCAGATCAGCGGGTCTGACCTGGCGCCAAACCCTGTTACGCAGCAGCTGGCGTCGCTTGGGGCGACTATCTATTTCAACCATCGTCCGGAAAACGTGCGCGATGCGAGCGTGGTGGTGGTCTCAAGCGCCATCTCCTCTGACAACCCTGAAATCGTTGCTGCGCACGAAGCGCGCATTCCGGTGATCCGCCGTGCAGAAATGCTGGCGGAACTGATGCGTTTTCGTCACGGCATCGCCATTGCCGGGACCCACGGTAAAACCACGACCACGGCGATGGTTTCCAGTATTTATGCGGAAGCGGGGCTCGATCCGACGTTCGTCAACGGCGGTCTGGTCAAAGCCGCAGGCGTGCATGCACGTCTGGGCCACAGTCGTTATCTGATTGCTGAAGCGGATGAGAGCGACGCGTCGTTCCTGCACCTGCAGCCGATGGTGGCGATTGTCACTAACATCGAAGCTGACCATATGGATACCTACCAGGGCGACTTCGAGAACTTAAAGCAGACCTTCATCAACTTCCTGCACAACCTGCCGTTCTATGGACGTGCGGTAATGTGCGTAGACGATCTGGTGATCCGCGAGCTGCTGCCGCGCGTGGGTCGTCAAATCACCACCTACGGCTTCAGCGAAGACGCTGACGTCCGCGTGGAGGAGTACAAACAGATTGGCGCGCAGGGACACTTCACGCTGGCGCGTCAGGACAAAGAGCTGCTGCACGTCACGCTGAATGCGCCAGGGCGCCATAACGCCCTCAATGCCGCAGCGGCAGTGGCCGTCGCGACGGAAGAAGGCATTGATGATGATGCGATTCTGCGCGCGCTGGAAAGCTTCCAGGGCACCGGTCGCCGTTTCGACTTCCTCGGTGAATTCCCGCTGGATGCAGTGAACGGTAAAGCCGGTTCGGCGATGCTGGTGGACGACTACGGCCACCATCCGACCGAAGTGGACGCCACCATTAAAGCCGCACGCGCGGGCTGGCCTGACAAAAATCTGGTGATGATCTTCCAGCCGCACCGCTTCACGCGTACGCGCGATCTGTATGACGATTTCGCCAGCGTCCTGTCACAGGTAGACACCCTGTTAATGCTGGACGTATACGCCGCAGGCGAGACGCCGATTCCAGGGGCCGACAGCCGCTCCCTGTGCCGTACAATCCGTGGACGCGGTAAGGTTGACCCTATTCTGGTTTCTGACCCTGTACAGGTGGCGGAAATTCTGGCACCGGTCCTGACGGGTAACGATTTGATTCTGATTCAGGGCGCGGGAAATATCGGCAAAATCGCCCGTACCTTAGCTGAAATCAAACTGAAGCCGCAAACCCAGGAGGATGAGCATCATGGCTGATAAGATTGCTGTCCTGTCTGGCGGCACCTCCGCCGAGCGCGAGGTTTCCCTGAATTCCGGCGCCGCTGTACTGGCGGGCCTGCGTGAAGGTGGCGTCAATGCGCACCTGGTCGATCCAAAAGAGGTCGACGTGACGCAGTTAAAAGCCATGGGCTTCGATAAAGTCTTTATCGCTTTACACGGTCGTGGCGGCGAAGACGGCACCCTGCAGGGGCTTCTGGATCTGATCGGTCTGCCATACACCGGCAGCGGCGTGATGGCGTCTGCTATCTCTATGGATAAACTGCGCAGCAAGCTGCTGTGGCAGGGCGCAGGTTTACCTGTCGCGCCATGGGTGGCACTGACGCGTCGCGAATTTGAATTGGGCCTGCCGGATAGCGTTAATGCACGCATTGCTGAACTGGGCTTACCGGTTATTGTAAAGCCAAGCCGGGAAGGCTCCAGCGTGGGAATGTCCAAAGTCGACAAAGCTGAAGATCTTTCGTCCGCTTTAGCGCTGGCATTTCAACATGATGATGAAGTTTTGGTAGAGAAATGGCTCAGCGGGCCGGAATTTACCGTCGCGATGCTTGGCGAAGAAATTTTACCGTCAATCCGTATCCAACCCGCTGGAGTCTTCTATGATTATGAGGCGAAGTATCTCTCTGATGAGACGCAATATTTCTGCCCAAGTGGTCTTGAAGCTGAGCGTGAAGCCGATTTACAGTCCTTGGTGCTTAAAGCCTGGCATGTTCTGGGTTGCCAGGGCTGGGGACGCATCGATGTGATGCAGGACAAAGATGGACAATTTTATCTGCTGGAAGCCAACACCTCTCCGGGTATGACGAGCCACAGCCTTGTGCCGATGGCCGCGCGTCAGGCGGGGATGAGTTTCTCGCAGTTAGTCGTGCGCATTCTGGACCAGGCGGGCTGATATGTCTCAGGCTGCATTGAACACGCGCAACCGCGATGACGAGGACGAATACACCTCTTCACGCCGCAGTAATGGAACGCGTCTTGCAGGCATCATTTTCCTGCTCGGGGTGCTGTGCACCGTGTTTATCAGCGGCTGGATGGTCCTGGGCTGGATGGAAGATGCGCAGCGGTTGCCGCTCTCTAAGCTGGTGGTCACCGGTGAGCGTCACTACACGCGTAACGACGATATTCGCCAGTCAATACTGGCGCTGGGTTCGCCTGGCACCTTTATGACGCAGGACGTCAATATTATTCAGAGTCAGATAGAACGTCTGCCATGGATAAAACAGGCGAGCGTAAGAAAGCAATGGCCTGATGAATTGAAGATTCATCTGGTTGAATATGTGCCCATTGCGCGTTGGAATGATCAGCACATGGTTGACGCAGACGGAAATTCCTTCAGCGTCCCGGCCGATCGTGTCAACAAGCAAAATTTACCGATGTTGTATGGCCCTGAAGGCAGCGAAAACGAAGTGTTACAGGGTTTTCGCGAAATGGGTCAGGTGCTGGCGAAGGACAGGTTTACGTTAAAAGATGCTGCCATGACGGCGCGCCGTTCCTGGCAGCTGACGTTAACGAACGGCATTAAGCTCAACCTGGGACGCGGGGACACCATGAAGCGTCTGGCGCGTTTTGTCGAACTTTACCCGGTTTTACAGCAGCAGGCACAGACTGACGGCAAACGGATAAGCTACGTTGATTTGCGCTATGACTCAGGCGCAGCAGTCGGTTGGGTACCGGCTCCGGTCGAGGAACCTAATCAGCAACAGAATCAGGCACAGGTACAGGCAGAACAACAATGATCAAGGCGACGGACAGAAAACTGGTAGTTGGACTGGAGATTGGCACCGCGAAGGTTGCCGCTTTAGTAGGGGAAGTTCTGCCCGACGGTATGGTCAATATCATTGGCGTAGGCAGTTGCCCGTCCCGTGGTATGGATAAAGGTGGGGTAAACGATCTTGAATCGGTGGTGAAATGCGTTCAGCGCGCCATCGATCAGGCTGAACTGATGGCAGATTGCCAGATTTCGTCTGTCTATCTGGCCCTTTCTGGTAAGCACATTAGCTGCCAGAACGAAATTGGTATGGTGCCGATTTCCGAAGAAGAAGTGACGCAGGAAGACGTTGAAAACGTAGTGCACACGGCGAAATCCGTGCGTGTCCGCGACGAACATCGCGTGCTGCATGTCATTCCGCAGGAATATGCGATTGACTACCAGGAAGGGATCAAGAACCCGGTCGGTCTTTCTGGCGTACGTATGCAGGCAAAAGTGCACCTGATCACATGTCACAACGATATGGCGAAGAACATTGTAAAAGCCGTTGAACGTTGTGGCCTGAAAGTTGACCAACTTATTTTCGCGGGTCTGGCGGCAAGTTATTCCGTGCTGACAGAAGATGAACGTGAACTGGGTGTCTGTGTGGTCGATATTGGTGGTGGTACAATGGATATCGCCGTCTATACCGGCGGTGCGTTGCGCCACACTAAAGTGATCCCTTATGCCGGGAACGTTGTGACCAGCGATATTGCTTACGCTTTTGGTACGCCGCCGAGCGATGCAGAAGCAATTAAAGTGCGCCACGGCTGTGCGCTGGGGTCTATCGTTGGCAAAGATGAGAGCGTTGAAGTGCCGAGCGTCGGTGGTCGTCCACCGCGTAGCCTGCAGCGCCAGACGTTGGCAGAGGTGATTGAGCCGCGCTATACCGAGCTGCTCAACCTGGTCAACGAAGAGATTTTACAGTTACAGGAACAGCTTCGTCAGCAGGGTGTTAAGCATCATCTTGCGGCGGGGATTGTATTAACCGGCGGTGCGGCGCAAATTGAAGGTCTTGCGGCCTGTGCTCAGCGCGTGTTCCATACGCAGGTGCGTATTGGTGCGCCGCTGAATATCACCGGTTTAACGGATTATGCTCAGGAGCCGTATTATTCAACGGCTGTGGGCCTGCTTCACTACGGGAAGGAATCTCATCTCAGTGGTGAAGCAGAAGTGGAAAAACGCGTCTCAGTGGGGGCGTGGGTCAAACGACTGAACAACTGGTTGCGAAAAGAGTTTTAATTTTTTTAAGAGACCGGAGAGAATTAGCGGTCTCGGGCGACAGGCACAACGGAGAGAGAAATTATGTTTGAACCTATGGAACTGACCAACGACGCGGTGATTAAAGTCATCGGCGTCGGTGGCGGCGGCGGTAACGCCGTAGAGCATATGGTGCGTGAACGCATTGAAGGTGTTGAATTCTTCGCAGTTAACACCGATGCGCAGGCACTGCGTAAGACGGCTGTAGGCCAGACTATCCAGATCGGCGGTGGTATCACCAAAGGGCTGGGAGCAGGGGCTAACCCGGAAGTTGGTCGCAATGCGGCTGAAGAAGATCGTGAAGCGCTGCGCGCTGCACTGGAAGGTGCGGACATGGTCTTCATCGCAGCAGGTATGGGTGGCGGTACGGGTACCGGCGCAGCACCTGTTGTGGCTGAAGTAGCTAAAGATTTAGGTATCCTGACCGTTGCTGTCGTGACCAAGCCTTTCAACTTTGAAGGCAAGAAGCGTATGGCGTTCGCGGAGCAGGGTATCACCGAGCTGTCCAAGCATGTGGACTCGCTGATCACCATCCCTAACGACAAGCTGTTGAAGGTTCTGGGGCGCGGTATCTCCCTGCTGGACGCATTCGGTGCAGCAAACGACGTGCTGAAAGGCGCGGTCCAGGGTATCGCTGAACTGATTACCCGTCCTGGCCTGATGAACGTTGACTTTGCAGACGTTCGCACCGTGATGTCCGAAATGGGCTACGCGATGATGGGCTCTGGCGTGGCGAGCGGTGAAGATCGTGCAGAAGAAGCGGCTGAAATGGCCATCTCTTCTCCACTGCTGGAAGATATCGATCTGTCTGGTGCGCGCGGCGTGCTGGTCAACATTACCGCTGGCTTTGACCTGCGTCTGGATGAGTTTGAAACCGTGGGTAACACTATCCGTGCGTTCGCCTCTGACAACGCTACCGTGGTAATCGGTACTTCTCTTGACCCTGAAATGAACGACGAGCTGCGTGTTACCGTTGTTGCTACCGGTATCGGCATGGACAAACGTCCTGAGATCACCTTAGTGACTAACAAGCAGACTCAGCAACCGGTAATGGATCGTTACCAGCAGCACGGTATGTCTCCTCTGACTCAGGAGCAGAAACCGGCCGCGAAAGTGGTGAACGACCCAACGCCGCAAACGGCGAAAGAGCCAGATTATCTGGATATCCCGGCGTTCCTGCGTAAGCAAGCTGACTAAGAATTGGCTGGAATTTGGGGATTTGCGCTCTTTGTGCTAAACTGGCCCACCGTTAGTGATATACACTCTCGGTTGGATAGTTAATTTGGCGAGATTATACGATGATCAAACAAAGGACACTTAAACGTATCGTTCAGGCGACGGGTGTCGGTTTACATACCGGCAAGAAAGTCACGCTGACGTTACGCCCTGCGCCGGCCAATACCGGGGTCATCTATCGTCGCACCGACTTGAATCCACCGGTAGATTTTCCGGCCGATGCCAAATCTGTGCGTGATACTATGCTCTGTACTTGTCTGGTGAACGAGCATGACGTGCGGATTTCTACCGTTGAGCACCTGAACGCCGCCCTGGCGGGACTGGGTATCGACAACATTATTGTTGAAGTCGATGCGCCAGAAATCCCGATTATGGATGGCAGTGCTGCACCGTTCGTCTATCTGTTGCTGGATGCTGGCATCGAAGAACTGAACTGCGCGAAGAAATTTGTTCGCATCAAAGAGACCGTTCGCGTCGAAGATGGCGACAAATGGGCTGAATTCAAACCGTACAATGGTTTCTCGTTGGATTTTACCATCGACTTTAACCATCCGGCGATTGACTCCAGCACCCAACGCTATGCGATGAACTTCTCTGCCGATGCGTTTATGCGCCAGATCAGCCGAGCCCGTACGTTTGGCTTCATGCGTGATATAGAATATCTGCAGTCCCGCGGCCTGTGCCTGGGCGGCAGCTTCGATTGTGCCATCGTTGTTGACGATTATCGCGTACTGAACGAAGACGGCCTGCGTTTCGAAGATGAATTCGTTCGTCACAAAATGCTGGATGCTATCGGCGACCTGTTCATGTGTGGTCACAACATCATTGGTGCATTTACCGCGTTCAAATCCGGTCATGCGCTGAACAACAAACTGTTGCAGGCCGTCCTGGCAAAACAGGAAGCCTGGGAATATGTGACCTTCGAAGACGAAGCTGAACTGCCGCTGGCTTTCAAAGCACCGAGCATGGTTCTGGCGTAACGGTTCACGCCGTTTCGTAAAAAAATCGACTGGTTAACCTGGTACTCTCTCCGACCAGGAACACCAGTCGTTTTTATTTTTACCCTTCTTAGTTTGCCCCAGCGTTATCTCTTGTTTGTCCTTCGCAGAAAATGTGTGCGTTAGCTGCATTCTTGACCGTTTTTCCCCGCAGCGGCACCTCATTCCTGCTGATGTGCATTGGCTTTAGTGATACTATCTGGGCGCTAAAAGAATAACTGAACTCAGCCTCTGCAAGGCTGGCTTATTGGGTGGAGCAGGTGAGCGGAATACTGACGCGCTGGCGACAATTTGGCAGACGTTACTTCTGGCCGCATCTCTTATTAGGGATGGTCGCGGCGAGCTTTGGCTTGCCTGCGCTCAGTAACAGTGCCGAAGCGGCGACGCCCGCAAAAACCTCCACGACTAAACACGATTTCAACACGCGGGTTAACTTCACTAACCTTGCGTGGCTTGAAGCCAGCCGCCGTCCAAACTTCACCGTCGATTACTGGCACCAGCACGCTATCCGCACGGTTATCCGCCATCTGTCGTTTGCGATGGCACCGCAGGCCATGCCTGTTGCGGAAGAGGCGCTGCCGGTGCAGGCTCAGCATCTTGCCCTGCTGGACACGCTCAACGCGCTGCTCACGCAGGACAGCCAGCCGCCGGTCATAGCTCGTCAGTCGACGCAACGTGAGTTTGTTTCACCTGTTTCATTCTCTGTTTCAACCTGGATTAGCCAGGCTCACGGCATTCGCGCCGGGCCGCAACGCCTCAGCTAAATTAACTTTTTCAATACCTTAATTTATCTGCCCACAATGGGGCGTTTGAGAATTTATTATGCTAATCAAATTGTTAACTAAAGTTTTTGGTAGTCGTAACGATCGTACCCTGCGCCGTATGCGCAAAGCAGTTGCCGTCATCAACGGTATGGAACCGGCGATGGAGAAGCTCTCTGATGACGAGCTTAAAGCGAAAACGGCGGAATTTCGTGCGCGTCTGGAAAAAGGTGAAACCTTAGAAAGCCTGATCCCGGAGGCGTTTGCTGTCGTGCGCGAAGCGAGTAAACGCGTGTTCGGCATGCGTCACTTCGACGTTCAGCTGCTGGGTGGTATGGTGCTCAACGAGCGCTGCATCGCGGAAATGCGTACCGGTGAAGGTAAAACCCTGACCGCAACGCTGCCGGCTTACCTGAACGCGCTGACCGGTAAAGGCGTTCACGTCGTTACCGTCAACGACTATCTGGCGCAGCGTGACGCCGAAAACAACCGTCCACTTTTCGAATTCCTCGGTATGACTGTCGGCATCAACATGTCCGGCCTGCCTGCGCCAGCCAAGCGTGAAGCGTATAACGCGGATATTACCTACGGTACCAACAACGAATACGGCTTCGACTACCTGCGTGACAACATGGCGTTCAGCCCTGAAGAGCGTGTCCAGCGTAAGCTGCACTACGCGCTGGTGGATGAGGTGGACTCCATCCTGATCGATGAAGCGCGTACTCCGCTTATCATCTCCGGCCCGGCTGAAGACAGCTCCGAGATGTACCGTAAGGTCGACAAAATCATTCCACACCTGCTGCGTCAGGAGAAAGAGGACTCCGACACCTTCCAGGGTGAAGGCCACTTCTCCGTTGATGAAAAAGCGCGCCAGGTGAACCTGACCGAACGCGGTCTGGTGAAAATTGAAGAGCTGCTGGTCGCTGAAGGCATTATGGAAGAGGGTGAGTCCCTGTACTCACCGAGCAACATTATGCTGATGCACCACGTGACCGCTGCGCTGCGTGCCCACGCGTTGTTCACCCGCGACGTCGATTACATCGTGAAAGACGGTGAAGTGATCATCGTCGATGAACACACCGGCCGTACCATGCAGGGGCGTCGCTGGTCTGACGGTCTGCACCAGGCTGTAGAAGCCAAAGAAGGCGTGGATATTCAAAACGAAAACCAGACGCTGGCGTCTATCACCTTCCAGAACTACTTCCGTCTGTACGAGAAGCTGGCAGGGATGACCGGTACCGCCGATACCGAAGCGTTTGAATTCAGCTCCATCTACAAGCTGGATACCGTGGTCGTTCCAACCAACCGTCCGATGATCCGTAAGGATATGCCGGATCTGGTGTACATGACCGAAGCGGAAAAAATCCAGGCAATCATTGAAGACATTCGCGAACGTACCGCAAAAGGCCAGCCGGTTCTGGTGGGGACCATCTCCATCGAGAAATCTGAAGTGGTTTCCAACGAGCTGACCAAAGCAGGCATCAAGCACAACGTTCTGAACGCCAAGTTCCACGCTAAAGAGGCAGACATTGTTGCGCAGGCGGGTTATCCGGCTGCCGTCACCATCGCCACCAACATGGCGGGTCGTGGTACCGATATTATGCTGGGCGGTAGCTGGCAGGCTGAAGTGGCTGAGCTGGAAAACCCAACGCCAGAACAGATTGCGCAGATCAAAGCCGACTGGCAGGTTCGTCATGACGCCGTTCTGGCTTCCGGCGGTCTGCACATCATCGGTACGGAGCGTCACGAATCGCGTCGTATTGATAACCAGCTGCGTGGTCGTGCGGGTCGTCAGGGTGATGCCGGTTCATCCCGCTTCTACCTGTCTATGGAAGATGCGCTGATGCGTATTTTTGCCTCCGACCGCGTGTCCGGCATGATGCGTAAGCTGGGGATGAAACCTGGCGAAGCCATTGAGCACCCGTGGGTGACCAAAGCGATCGCGAACGCACAGCGTAAAGTGGAAAGCCGCAACTTTGATATTCGTAAGCAACTGCTGGAATATGATGACGTGGCTAACGATCAGCGTCGTGCGATCTACACCCAGCGTAACGAACTGCTGGACGTCTCCGACGTGAGCGAAACCATCAATAGCATTCGTGAAGATGTGTTTAAAGCAACCATCGACGCGCATATTCCACCGCAGTCTCTGGAAGAAATGTGGGATATCGAAGGCCTGCAGGAACGCCTGAAAAACGACTTTGACCTCGATCTGCCAATCAAAGAGTGGCTGGATAAAGAGCCTGAGCTACACGAAGAGACCCTGCGTGAACGTATCTTTGAAACCGCGCTGGACGTATACAAGCGTAAGGAAGAGGTCGTTGGCGCTGAGATGATGCGTCACTTCGAAAAAGGCGTGATGCTGCAGACCCTGGATTCCCTGTGGAAAGAGCACCTGGCGGCTATGGACTACCTGCGTCAGGGTATCCACCTGCGTGGCTATGCGCAGAAAGATCCGAAGCAGGAATACAAGCGTGAATCCTTCTCCATGTTTGCGTCTATGCTGGAGTCGCTGAAGTATGAAGTGATCAGCACCCTGAGCAAGGTTCAGGTGCGTATGCCGGAAGAGGTAGAAGCGATGGAGCAGCAGCGTCGTGAAGAAGCCGAGCGTCTGGCACAAATGCAACAGCTGAGCCACCAAACCGACGACAGCGAAGCCGCAGCGGCGATTGCCGCGCAGACCGGCGATCGTAAAGTGGGGCGTAACGATCCGTGCCCGTGTGGTTCTGGTAAAAAGTACAAGGCGTGCCACGGCCGTCTGAGCTAAGTTCATAAAAAAACAAAAAGGCGCAGATTTCTGCGCCTTTTTTATAGAAGCGACACTATGAAAATACTGCAAATTGCCGTCGGGATTATTCGCAACCCGCAAAACCAAATCTTCATCACCCAGCGCGCTGCCGACGCCCACATGGCAAACAAGTGGGAGTTTCCGGGCGGTAAAATCGAGTCAGGTGAAACGCCGGAAGAGGCGCTGGTTCGGGAGCTTCAGGAAGAGGTGGGGATCACCCCGCATGGCGCAACGCTGTTTGATAAGCTTGAATACCAGTTTCCGGACAGGCACATCACGCTGTGGTTTTGGCTGGTAGAAAACTGGGAGGGTGAACCCTGGGGAAAAGAGGGACAGCCGGCTAACTGGGTGGAGCTTCAGGCAAGTGATGCCGAAAAATTCCCGCCAGCCAATGAGCCTGTGATCCTGCGGTTAGCCGCACAATCGTAGGCCTGCTAAGCGAAGCGCCAGCAGGCGTTACTGATTACTGCTGGGTTTCGCTCCAGTCGTCGCTGTCCGAGAGACCGCCTTCACTTGGAATGCGTTTCTCTTCCGCCGCCCATTCGCCCAGATCAATGAGCTGGCAGCGCTTGCTGCAGAATGGGCGGAACGGACTCACTTCGCCCCATACAACGGTTTTGCCGCAGGTCGGGCAACTTACGGTGGTGACATCAGACATTGGCACTCCTTAACAACAGGCCAGTTCAAAATCGAGACGTTCCGGCACGGTGCCATTTTCACTGTCCAGCGGCATAAAGCGAATCGCAAAACGGCTCTTATGCCCGGAAATCTGCGGGTAAAGCTGTTCGCCAAGCGATAAATTCAGGCGCAGAAGATCGGCATCATCACCGTTATCCTGGTAGAAACCATTCAGGCTGGTTTGCTTGCGGAACGGCGCAGAGTTACGTATCAGGTCGAGGATCAGCGACAGCGTCTGGTGCATAGGCTCCAGGCTTGCCAGCCAGCTGTTCACCTGCGCGTCACGCTGAGCCTGTGGCATATGTAGCCACATATGCAGCGTCGGCAGGTCGAAGCTACAGCAGCCGCCAGGGATGCTCAGGCGCTGGCGCACCAGACCAATCAGGCGGTCTTCGCGCAAAAACTGCCCGACGCGTGGCGCGGCCATCAGGACGGCGCTACTGCTTTTCAACTGCTGGCGGAGCGCGTCGATACGGCTCTGATCTACGCCGGGGACTTCTGTCCATGCCTGCAATTTACGCTGCTGGCGCTCCAGCTCTTTGAGTAATTCTGTGCGGACATCACCGCGTTCAATCACATCCAGCAGATCGCCTACGTTGCGGAAGAAGTGCAATACGGTGGCATGATCGTTAACCGGCAGATGTTGTGAAAGTTGTTGAATAAGAAATTCGATACGCAGCCAGGTGCGCATTTTTTCGTTGAGCGGATGCTCAAAAAGAATGTGTGTCGACATTATGGTTTTTCCTGTGCAACGGCCTGCGCGGCGAACGTCAGATACTGCGCGTGCAGACGGGCAACATCCGATGCAATGGCATCTGGTGCGCCGTTATTATCAATAACATCATCCGCCACGGCAAGACGCTGAGCGCGCGTAGCCTGAGCGGCAAGAATTTGTTCAGCATGCTCCCGCGAAACGCGATCGCGCGTCATGGTTCGCTGGATTTGCGTTTCGGGTGCGACATCAATCACCAGCACCCGATCGGCTTTCTGATGCAGCTGATTTTCCACCAGCAGCGGGACCACCCACAGGACATAGGGCGAGCGGGCTGCGGCTATCTGACGCTGAGTTTTCTGGTGGATGATGGGGTGGAGCAGGGCATTAAGCCAGGCTTTTTCCGCAGAATCAGAAAAAATCCATTCGCGAAGCTGACGGCGATTCAGTGTGCCGTCGGCATTGATGATTGCCTGACCAAAATGTTCTGCTATGGCCTTTAGCGCGGGTGTATTGGGCTCTACCACCTGGCGGGCAATGATATCGGCATCAATAATCGTGATACCCAAACGAGAAAACGCGTCCGCAACGGTACTTTTGCCACTACCGATGCCGCCGGTTAATGCGACGATATACCCCATTAAATCAAATCCTGGGAATTATTCATTATTAAAATCAGTTGATTAAAACTCTCAGGTGCGCCAGCAACTGTTTAGCCTTGTTTACCGGCTTTTGACCAGGTAAATTTATAGGATTGTAGCGTAAAAAAAGAGAATTTCGCAGTCTTGCGGAGCAGGTATTAGTGCGTATGATAGCGTCACTGGAGTTGTGCTTTTAACATATTTGCCTCTAACCCCAGGAATCCGCACATGCGTATCGAAGAAGATCTGAAGTTAGGTTTCAAAGACGTTCTTATCCGCCCTAAACGCTCTACACTGAAAAGTCGCTCAGACGTTGAACTCGAACGTCAATTCACCTTTAAACATTCCGGTCAGACTTGGTCTGGCGTGCCGATCATTGCTGCCAATATGGATACTGTGGGAACCTTTGAGATGGCAACCGCCCTGGCACAGTTTGATATTCTCACCGCCGTGCACAAACATTACAGCCCTGAAGAGTGGAATGCGTTTGTTGTGTCCGCATCTGCTGACGTAGTGAAGCATGTGATGGTTTCTACCGGCACCTCCGATGCGGATTTCGAGAAGACCAAACAGATCCTGAACGCTAACCCGGCGCTCAACTTCGTTTGTATTGACGTGGCGAACGGTTACTCCGAGCACTTCGTGCAGTTCGTCAGCAAGGCGCGTGAGGCCTGGCCGACGAAAACCATCATCGCGGGCAACGTGGTGACCGGTGAAATGTGTGAAGAGCTGATCCTCTCCGGTGCCGATATCGTGAAAGTGGGCATTGGTCCGGGCTCTGTATGCACGACACGCGTCAAAACCGGCGTCGGTTATCCGCAGCTCTCCGCCGTCATTGAATGTGCCGATGCGGCGCACGGGCTGGGCGGCCAGATCATCAGCGACGGCGGTTGCACCATGCCGGGTGATGTAGCAAAGGCTTTCGGCGGCGGCGCGGACTTCGTGATGCTCGGCGGTATGCTGGCAGGCCACGAAGAGAGCGGTGGTACCGTAGTTGAAGAGAACGGCGAGAAATTCATGCTGTTCTACGGCATGAGCTCTGAGTCTGCGATGACCCGTCACGTCGGTGGCGTGGCAAAATACCGTGCGGCAGAAGGCAAAACCGTGAAGCTGCCTCTGCGCGGCCCGGTTGAAAACACTGCACGCGATATCCTCGGCGGCCTGCGCTCTGCCTGCACCTACGTTGGGGCATCCCGTCTGAAAGAGCTGACAAAGCGTACGACGTTTATTCGCGTTCAGGAACAAGAAAACCGCGTATTCAATAGCCTGTAATGGCTTTCGCTGGCGCATGCCCGTGCGCCAGCCCTACTGTACTATCCCGCACTCAACGCATCCCCCAGATGGAAAATTGGCAGGTACATTGCCACCACCAGCGTGCCGATGATGACCCCTGTCACAATCAGAAGCACTGGCTCGAGAAGTGCCGCCAGATTATCTGCTCGTTGAAAGGTCTGTTCCGTGTGATGCCGGGCGAGGTTTGCCAGCATGATATCCAGCGCACCTGACATTTCGGCGGTTCGTAAAAGCTGAATACACAGCGGGGTAAAGATGTCCGCTTTATTAAAGGATGACCAGACGGGGAGACCTTTTTCAATGTCCTCCCGAACGCCACGGAGTATTCCCTGCCAGTACCGACTTTCAACGGTCTCCTCTGCACTCTCCAGGCCCTGTAGAAAGGGGATTCCGGACTGCTGCGTGAGTGACAGCACGGTAAAGATGTGTCCCAGTTTTTGCCCTTTTGCCAGCGCGCCCATCACGGGCGTATACATCAGCATGCGCTGCCACCGAGGGTTCTGCCGCAGAGCCCAGGCAGCGGCCAAGGGCGCTAATAACGCGGCGAACAACGCGAGGGCATAGGACTGGATAAAGGCGGCCATCCCCATGACCATCTGAGTTAGCAGCGGAAGCGGAGCGTTAAACGTTTTATAGATCGCGGCAAACTCCGGCAAGACCAGGATGACCATCGCCAGCACCACGAGCACGGCCAGCGTCAGGACAATCGCCGGATAGCGCAGGGCTTTTTTTACCTTTGCTCTGAGCTCCTGCTGCGCTTTTTGCTGCTGCGCGAGCTGGCGAAAACACTCCTCCAGTTTCCCTGTGAGCTCACCGGTTTTCACCATCGAGACATGCAGTGGGCTAAAAACGGCTGGCCACTTTTTTAGCGACTCAGAAAAGGGGGCTCCCTCACTGAGCTCATCGGCAATACTTTGCAGCAGTGCCTGCCACGGTTTTAACGGATGTTGCTCTGCCAGCATCTGCAGGCTGTGGGACAACGTCAGCCCGGCCTGCAAAAGCGTTGCAAGCTGGCGAAACATCTCGTAGCAGTGATGTGGCCGCCAGCGGTGTCGCTGAGTGCATCGGGTCAGCGTCAAAGGATGGAGATCGCTCCGCATTAGCCTGGTGAAGGCGGCATTGCGGTCTGTGGCCCAGAGTGTCCCGCTTCGGGGTTCTCCTTCTTTGGTGAGCGCTCGCCAGCTCCAGAGTTGATTAGCCGCCATCCGGCATTCCCAGCACGCGCACCAGTTCTTCGACCGTGGTCAACCCTTGTTCAACGGCCATGCAACCGTGCTCGTAAAGAGAAATCATTCCCGCCTGCCGGGCGCTCGCTTCTATCACTTCTGTTCCCGCTCCACTGGCAATGGCCTGCCGCAGGGCATTGTCGATCGTCAGGACTTCAAAAATGGCCACGCGACCATAAAAACCGTGATAACACCGTTCGCAGCCGGTGGGCTGCCAGCGTGGAAGCGGTCTGGGCCATACGGCGCGCGGTAATTCAGCATGCTCGCTGGCTTCCCGACGACAATGTGGGCACAGGCGCCTGACCAGTCGCTGGGCAATCACCATCGACAGCGCGGAAGATATCATCCAGCGCGCGACGCCCATCTGCTCAAGGCGAATCAGGGTTTCTGTCGTCGAGTTGGTGTGAAGCGTTGACAGTACCAGATGACCGGTCTGGGCGGCATTAATGGCAATTGCTGCCGTTTCACCGTCACGGATTTCGCCGACCATAATGATGTCGGGATCCTGACGTAGCAGCGCCCTCAACACGCTCTGGAATGTTAAACCCGACCGGGGATTAATCTGCGTCTGGTTTAAACCCGTAAGGGGGATCTCAATGGGATCCTCCACGCTGCATATGTTGACGTCAGGGGTGTTACGCGCCTGCAGCGCGCTGTACAGGGTCACGGTTTTGCCGCTGCCGGTAGGGCCGGTGACCAGAATCAGCCCCTGCGGCTGGTGGAGCACCTCGTTGAAACGGGCCAGTTGTTCAGCACTCATACCAAGCGCTTCAGGCTCAAGGGCCTGCTGAACCTGATGCAAGAGACGCAGCACAATTTTCTCACCACCGCTGCAGGGAAGCGTCGCGATCCGAAATGAGACCGGCTCGTTTGCCAGCTCAATCGTAAATTGACCGTCCTGGGGCAAACGACGTTCTGCAATATCCAGGTTACCCAGCACCTTTAAACGTGCGCTGAACAGGCTTGCCAGTTCAGCGGCAAGAGGAGGCTGAGGACAAAGTACGCCGTCGATACGTAAACGAATCTGGCACGCGTGCTCCATCGGTTCGATATGAATATCAGAGGCGCGCCGGTTGATTGCCTGGAGCAGCGTGTGGTTGAGGACATCTACTGTTGAGTATGTTTGCGAAATGCCGGGCAGATGCGATTGGGACGTTAGCTGCCGGTGTTTTTCCATGCGCTCAGCGCTCCAGCACTCAATATCAATTCGTTTCTGGGTCGCGAAGCGCAGCGCCTCCATGAGTTCAGCCGCGGGGCTTCCCACGACGGCAATGCTGACCATGTCACTGTCGCTGGTGAGCAGCAGCGCGCGGTGGCGCAGACAAAGCGCCACGAGTTGCTCGGTATTCATTATCCGCTCCTCAGTTGTTGTCGAAGCGGAAAACGTCTTCGCAGGCCTGTTTCAGGGCGCTATCAGCACCGATCTTACAGTTGCGCGTCCAGCCCGTCATACCGTTGCCGTCGTTCCATAGTGGCGTCATGGTTACCGTCAGCCCGTTAAGACTCTCCTGTCCTGTTAAGGTCACGGTCCCTTTTGCCACGCTCATTCCTGAAACGTAGCGTGTCGTGGTGGGGGAAGGAATACCGTTACTGCCGGCATCGCAGCTCTCCACGCCTCCGTGATCCAGTGCGCAAAGCTCAATGGCCGTGCGGTAAGGAACGAAGGTTTGCAGCATATCGGTCAGCGCCGCTTTGCGCAGGTAGTTCTGATAGGCTGGTACGCCGATGGCGCTCAGAATCGCGATAATGCCGATGACCACCATCAGCTCAATGAGAGTGAATCCGTGTTGTCTGTTCATATCTGCTCCTTACGTTTAGTGGCGCTACTCTGTCAGCGCGAAAGGGCAGATACGAGGGGCAAAAAAGTGAACGGGAAAGCACATTCAGAGAATTTATGCCGCGTTGCAGGGAAGAACAGCGGATATGCGAGCGGGGCTGAAATTCCCCTCTCCGGGCGGAGAGGGGAGAATGCATTATTTGAAGCGCATTGAGAGGTCGAGGGCGCGAACGTGTTTGGTCAGCGCGCCGACGGAGATGTAATCCACGCCGGTTTCGGCGAATTCACGGATCGTTTCGAAGGTGACGTTCCCGGACACTTCAAGCTGGGCCCGGCCGTTAGTCAATTTTACCGCCTCGCGCATCTGCTCGGTTTCGAAGTTATCGAGCATGATGATATCGGCCCCGGCCTTAATCGCCTGCTCCAGCTCGTCCAGGTTTTCCACTTCCACTTCAACCGGCACATCAGGGTGCAGCCAGAAGGCCTTCTCCACTGCCTGACGCACGGAGCCAGAGGCAATAATATGGTTTTCTTTAATCAGGAAGGCGTCGGACAGGCCCAGACGATGGTTTGCGCCACCGCCGCACAGCACCGCATACTTCAGCGCCGTGCGCAGGCCCGGCAGCGTTTTGCGGGTATCCAGCAGCTGGGTGCGGGTGCCTGCCAGCAGGTCAACGTAGCGACGTACTTCACTGGCGACACCAGAGAGCGTTTGTACAAAGTTGAGCGCGGTACGTTCGCCAGTCAGCAAGACGCGGGAAGGTCCGTCCAGTTCAAACAGCGGCTGGTTTGCCGTAATCGCATCGCCGTCTTCAACGTGCCAGATAATCTGCACATCATCACCCGCCAGTTGAGTAAAGACCTCTTCAACCCAGCGCTTGCCGCAAAAAACACCCTCTTCGCGGGTGATAATGACCGCGTGGGAGCGCGTCTCTTTCGGCAACAATTGTGCGGTAATATCCTTTTCGGCATTAACATCACCGCCCAGATCTTCTTTCAAAGCATGGGAGACGCTTGCCGGAATATCCATATTAATACGTTCCAGAAGCGCTTCACGTCGGTGGTCGGGGTTGTAGCGGCGAGGCGGCATGATAAAACTCCAAATTGGTAACGAATCATAATATTGAAACATGCTACTCTGAACCGAGTCATTGCACCATACAGAAGGAGTTCCAGCATGTTGTTAGAAAACGGATGGCTGGTGGATGCGCGGCGTGTGCCCTCGCCGCACCACGATTGCCGCCCGGAGGATGAAAAGCCCACACTGCTGGTGGTTCATAATATTAGTCTCCCGCCGGGTGAATTTGGCGGCCCGTGGATTGATGCGTTATTCACGGGAACGATTGATCCCCATGCTCATCCCTTCTTTGCTGAAATTGCACATCTGCGCGTATCGGCTCACTGCCTGATTCGTCGCGATGGTGAAGTGGTTCAGTATGTTCCTTTTGATAAGCGCGCCTGGCATGCCGGGGTGTCGGTGTATCACGGGCGCGAGCGGTGCAATGATTTTTCTATCGGGATCGAACTGGAAGGCACGGATACCACGCCCTACACCGATTCACAGTATCAACAGCTAGCGGCTGTGACCCGCACGCTTATCGGACTTTACCCGGCAATCGCCGACAATATTACCGGGCACTGCGATATTGCCCCGGCGAGAAAAACCGATCCCGGCCCGGCATTCGACTGGCCCCGCTTTCGCGCCATGCTCACCGCGTCGTCAGAATAAGGAGATACCATGACGTTGTTTACCATGCTGCTGGTCATCATCGCTGAACGCCTGTTCAAGCTCGGCGAGCACTGGCATCTGGATCACCGGCTGGAGGTGTTTTTCCGCCGGATTAAGCATTTTTCCATGTTGCACACGCTGCTGATGATGGCAGGGGTGATGGTCATTACGTTCCTGCTCCTGCGCTCGCTGTACGGACTGTTTTTCAACGTGCCGCTGCTGGTGGTGTGGATCTTGCTCGGCGTGCTGTGCATTGGTGCGGGCAAGGTGCGTTTGCACTATCACGCCTACCTGAAAGCCGCTTCCCGTGACGATGCCCATGCGCGCAGTGCCATGGCGAGCGAGCTGACCATGATCCACGGCGTGCCGCCTGACTGCGACGAGCGCGAGTTTCTGC
Organism: Enterobacter sp.; assembly: GCF_977039595.1. NCBI lineage: Bacteria > Pseudomonadati > Pseudomonadota > Gammaproteobacteria > Enterobacterales > Enterobacteriaceae > Enterobacter > Enterobacter sp. Next base: position 91,157 of record NZ_CDRQYH010000001.1, on the reverse strand, counting down.
GCGAACTGCAGAACGCGCTGCTGTGGATTAACTTCCGTTACTACCTGGCGCCGCTGTTCTGGTTTGTGGTAGGCGGCCCGTGGGGACCGGTCTTGCTGATGGGGTATGCGTTCCTGCGCGCCTGGCAGACCTGGCTTGCCCGCTATCTGACGCCGCATGAACGCCTGCTGTCCGGCATCGATGCCATCCTGCACCTGCTAGACTGGCTCCCGGTGCGTCTGGTGGGCGTGGTTTACGCGTTAATTGGCCACGGTGAAAAAGCGTTGCCCGCGTGGTTTGCTTCTCTTGCCGATCGCCATACGTCGCAGTATCAGGTGCTAACGCGTCTGGCGCAGTTCTCGCTGGCACGTGAGCCGCATACCGACAAGATTGAAACGCCGAAAGCCGCTGTCTCCATGGCGAAGAAAACGTCGTTTGTGGTGGTGGTTATCGTGGCGCTGCTGACTATCTACGGCACGCTGGTGTAAGCCAGCGCGCCGCAAAGTCTAAAGCGTATCTGCGGGCGGGATGCCGAAATCAGGCATCCCGTTTTCATTCCAGCGGACGCGCTTCAGGCGGGTATGACGGTTCGGATCGTACAGCGGATCGCCCTCAATTTCGGTGTAGTTCCGCGCGTGATACACCAGCACATCTTCCCCTTCCGGCGTTTGTGTGAAGCTGTTGTGGCCCGGGCCGTACTGGCGGTTTTCGTAGCTGGTCACGAATACGGGATGCGGAGATTTTTGCCAGTTCAGTGGGTTTTGCGGATCCGCGTTCAGGTCTATCCACAGCAGCCCCATGCAGTAGTTCTCGTCGGTAGCGCTGGCGGAATAGCTGATAAACAGCTTATCGCCGTGAACCAGTACCGCCGGGCCTTCGTTGACCCAAAACCCGCGACACTCCCAGTCGTATTCCGGCTTGCTGAGCATCACCGGCTCGCCTTTTAGCGTCCACGGGTTCGCCATTTCACACAGATAAAGGTTGGAGTTCCCGGTGATATCCGGCGCTTTTTGCGCCCACAGATACCAGCGTTTCCCCTGATGCAAAAAGGTGGTGGCGTCCAGGGCGAAGGTATCGAAAGGCGTTTTGATCTGCCCTTTCTCCACCCACGTGCCGGTAAGCGGATCGCTGTCGGCACATTCAATGGCAAACATGCGGTGCTGGAACATCCCGAGCGCGTCGAGCGCCTGGGTGTGCGCCGCAGCAAAATAGATGTACCACTTCCCGTCAATGTGGTGCAGTTCCGGCGCCCAAATCAGCTGGCTCATTGGTCCGGTCTCGGGTTTACGCCAGACCACCACTTCTTCGGCATGACGTAAGCCTTCCAGCGACGCTGCGCGGCGGATCGCCAGCCTGTCGTACTCCGGCACGGAGGCGATAAAATAGTACTGCCCCTCGTGATGTAAAATGTACGGATCGGCGCGTTGTTCGATAAACGGGTTTGGCCAGGTTTGCATTCGGCTTTCCTTATTTAGTCTCAGCAGCTTTCAGTTCCTGATAATCGTTCAGCTCTTGATAGTTGTTGCGGCGTTTTTCCAGATCGGACTGGATCTGCTTCATGGTTTCACGATCCACCTTCAGCAGTCGTACCACGCCAGCGGTAATTAAGTATCCAATGCCGGGAATGACGGTAAAGAGCAGCACGATCCCGTTAATGGCGTCCGCGCTCTGCGCTTTTGCTCCCGCATCATAACCGTACCAGGAGAGCAGGAAGCCGACCATCGCCCCGGCAATCGCCAGCCCCAGCTTCAGGAAGAAGATGTTGCCGGAGAAGCTGATCCCGGTAATGCGTTTCCCGGTTTTCCACTCACCGTAGTCGTCCACGTCGGCCATCAGCGACCAGTGCAGCGGAGACGGGATCTGGTGCAGGATGTTCAGCAGGAAGTAGAGCACCACGATGGTGACGGTGGCTTTCGGGTCGAAGAAATAAAAGGCGCAGGAGAAAATCGCCAGCACGATATTGGTCCAGAAGAAGACCTTTAGTTTGCACCAGCGGTCGGTCAGCACTTTTGCCAGCACGCTGCCGAGCATCATGCCGACGACGCCCAGGCTGATAAACAGCGTGGCGAAATGAGTGCTCTGACCCATCACCCAGGTAACGTAATACATGGTGGCCGCCATGCGGATAAAGCCCGGGCAGACGTTGCAGAGCGTCAGCAGCAGAATGCGCACCCACTGGTCATTCTTCCACACGTCTTTCAGGTCATTTTTCAGCTGGTCATTGGTCTGCACCGCCGGACGCACGCGCTCGCGCACGGTGGCGAAGCAGAACAGGAACATGCATGTGCCAATCAGCGCCAGAACGGTCATCGCCATCTGGTAGCCTTTGGCTTTGTTGTCCCCGCCAAACCAGTCGGCCATCGGCAGCAGCGTTAATGAGAGCAGCAGCGTGGCGATGCCGACCAGCACGAAGCGATAGGACTGGCAGGCCACACGTTCTTTTGGATCGTTGGTGATCACCCCGCCCAGCGAGCAATAGGGGATGTTGATGGCGGTGTAGGTAAGCGACAGCAGGAAATAGGTGACAAACGCATAGATAACTTTGCTGTTATAGCTCCACTCAGGCGTGGTGAACATCAGGATGCTGAACAGCGCGTAGGGGAAGGCGATCCACAGCAACCATGGACGAAACCGGCCATATTTGCTGCGGGTACGGTCAGCAATCGCGCCCATGATCGGGTCCGTTACGGCGTCAATCACGCGCACGGAAAGCAGCAGCACGCCGACCAGCGCAGGGGCGAGGCCAAAAATATCCGTATAAAAATAGTTAACAAACAGCATGATGGCGCCGAAGATGATGTTGCATCCCGCGTCGCCCATCCCATAGCCGATCTTTTCTTTTACTGACAGTTTGTTGTTATCCATCGACAGCTCTCCGGTTTACGGTATGGAGAGAATTATTTGCTGGCAAAGGAATATATGCGTTGCAGTATCAGGGCGGTGATATGGATAAATGCGCTGTGGACGTGAAAGTGTGAGAGAGGTAACAACGCGCGGCACCCGCAAAAGCAGGTGCCGCGAAGAGAGGCTTAGTGTGCCTTCATGGCATTACGGCTTTTCTGACTGAAGAGATAGCCCACGCCAAGGATCGCAATCCAGACCGGGATCAGGTAGACGGAAATCGCCATACCCGGGGTGATCAGCATAATCACCAGCACGGCTGCCATAAACAGCAGGCAGATCCAGTTACCCAGCGGATAGAGCAGGGCAGGGAAGCGCGTGGTGACGCCCTGCTGCTGTTTTGCGCGGCGGAACTTCATGTGCGCCAGGCTGATCATCGCCCAGTTGATGACCAGGGCAGAGACCACCAGCGCCATCAGCAGGCCAAACGCCGATTCCGGTGCCATGTAGTTAATGAGCACGCACAGCGCGGTCACGACCGCCGAAACAAGAATCGTGTTTACCGGCACGCCGCGCTTATCGACGTTGAGCAGCGCTTTTGGCGCGTTACCCTGCTGGGCCAGGCCGAACAGCATGCGGCTGTTGCAGTATACGCAGCTGTTGTATACGGAGAGCGCGGCGGTGAGTACAACGATGTTCAGGGCGTTGGCGACAAAGGTGTCGCCCAGCTCGTGGAAGATCAGCACAAACGGGCTAGTGTCGGCGGTGACGCGCGTCCACGGCAGCAGGGAGAGCAGCACGGCCAATGAGCCCACATAGAAGATCAGAATGCGGTAGATAACCTGGTTAGTGGCTTTCGGGATGCTCTGCTCCGGGTTGTCGGCTTCAGCGGCGGTTATGCCCACCAGTTCCAGGCCGCCGAAGGAGAACATAATGATGGCCATCATCATCACCAGGCCGGTCATACCGTGAGGCAGGAATCCGCCCTGTTCCCAGAGGTTGCGCACGGTGGCCTGCGGGCCGCCGTTGCCGCTGAACAGCAGCCAGCCGCCAAAGATAATCATCGCCACCACGGCAATGACCTTGATGATGGCAAACCAGAACTCCATCTCCCCGAACACTTTAACGTTGGTCAGGTTAATGGCGTTGATAATGACGAAGAAGGCTGCAGCAGAAGCCCAGGTTGGGATTTCTGGGTACCAGAACTGAATGTATTTCCCGACGGCGGTCAGTTCGGCCATGGCAACCAGAACGTACAGCACCCAGTAGTTCCAGCCCGAGGCGAAACCGGCAAAGCTGCCCCAGTATTTATAGGCAAAGTGGCTGAAGGAGCCGGCGACCGGCTCTTCCACTACCATTTCGCCCAGCTGGCGCATGATCAGAAAAGCAATGAAACCCGCAATCGCGTAACCCAAAATAATGCCCGGACCGGCAGACTGGATAACGGATGCGCTGCCCAGAAACAGGCCGGTACCAATCGCACCGCCCAGTGCGATGAGCTGAATATGGCGGTTTTTAAGCCCGCGCTTTAGCTGATCGCCGTGCTGTTGAGCTTCCATTTGAAACCTCGTGTGTGGTTGTTATGTTCACGCTGAGCGTGTGTAATTATGAAAATCCATATTCTGTATTTATTTCTTTACGGTTAACGAGACCGAAAAAAGCGGATATGACTTCCGTAAGCGCCAGAATAGTGGTAAGTGCCTGCGAATGCACCTGCTTTATGAAGGGGTGATGACGACTTGAATAAAAAGAAAGCATTTGTAAATCGGCCCGCTCGTTGTTCCTCTCCCAACCTATAGAATAGAAATGCGCCGTAAGTGGGCGAATTTTCATTATTTGCCTTGTTGAATCGCTTCAGATTGCAAAAACCCTCGTTTCATTATGGTTAAAACTCCCTCTTTGGGAGTAATCAACTCATTTGTGCAAAGTTACATTTCTGAAACGTTATTTCTGTAAGGTTGTTAAAATGTGCAGGGTTTACTGATTTCAATCAAAACCAATATGGACAGAAGGTGAATACTTTGTTACTTTAGCGATACGAAATAGAAATTGGTAAGACCAATTGACTCCGGGCAAAAAGGCGTAAGACAGGGAATATGGCCTACAGCAAAATTCGCCAACCAAAACTATCTGATGTGATTGAGCAGCAGCTGGAGTTTTTAATCCTCGAAGGGACTCTGCGCCCGGGTGAGAAACTTCCGCCAGAACGCGAGCTGGCAAAACAGTTCGACGTTTCACGTCCTTCTCTGCGTGAGGCGATTCAACGTCTCGAAGCAAAGGGCTTGCTGCTTCGTCGTCAGGGCGGCGGAACCTTTGTGCAAAACAGCCTGTGGCAGAGCTTCAGCGATCCGCTGGTAGAACTTCTCTCTGACCACCCAGAATCCCAGTTTGACCTGCTTGAGACCCGTCACGCGCTTGAAGGTATTGCGGCCTATTACGCCGCCCTTCGCAGCACTGATGAAGATCGCGTGCGTATCCGCGAACTGCATCAGGCCATTGAACGGGCACAGCAGTCCGGCGATTTAGACGCCGAGTCCAGCGCCGTCGTCCAGTATCAAATCGCCGTCACCGAAGCGGCCCACAACGTGGTGCTCCTCCATCTGCTACGCTGCATGGAGCCGATGCTGGCCCAGAACGTTCGTCAAAATTTTGAATTGTTGTATGCCCGTCGGGACATGCTCCCACTGGTAAGCAACCATCGCACCCGAGTATTCGAGGCGATAATGGCCGGGGAACCGGAGCAGGCGCGCGAAGCGTCGCACCGCCATCTGGCTTTCATTGAGGAAATCTTGCTGGACCGCAGCCGTGAACAATCGCGTCGCGAACGTTCATTACGCCGCATACAGCAACGAAAGGATTAAGCGCCAGGTACTTTTAGAGCGCGGCAACTAAACGCAGAACCTGTCTTATTGTGTTCTTGCCCAAGAGCACAATGGGACAGGTTCCAGACAAATCAACGTATTAGATAGATAAGGAATACCCCCATGTCAGAACGTCTCCAAAATGACGTGGATCCGATCGAAACTCGCGACTGGCTACAGGCGATCGAATCGGTCATCCGTGAAGAAGGTGTTGAGCGCGCTCAGTATCTGATTGATCAGCTGCTTTCTGAAGCCCGCAAAGGCGGCGTGAAGGTTGCTTCAGGTGCAGGGGCTAGCAACTACGTAAACACGATTGCCGTCGAAGACGAACCGGAATACCCGGGCAATCTGGATCTGGAACGTCGTATCCGTTCTGCAATCCGCTGGAACGCCATTATGACCGTTCTGCGCGCATCCAAGAAAGACCTGGAACTGGGTGGCCACATGGCGTCCTTCCAGTCTTCTGCGACCGTTTACGAAGTGTGCTTCAACCACTTCTTCCGTGCAGCGAACGAGAAAGACGGCGGCGATCTGGTGTACTTCCAGGGCCACATCTCTCCGGGCATCTATGCACGTGCATTCCTGGAAGGTCGTCTGACTGAAGAGCAGATGAACAACTTCCGTCAGGAAGTTCACGGTAAAGGTCTGTCTTCTTACCCGCACCCTAAACTGATGCCTGAATTCTGGCAGTTCCCAACCGTATCTATGGGTCTGGGCCCAATCGGTGCGATCTACCAGGCGAAATTCCTGAAGTATCTGGAACACCGTGGTCTGAAAGACACCTCTGAGCAGACCGTATACGCCTTCCTGGGCGACGGCGAAATGGATGAGCCAGAATCCAAAGGTGCGATCACCATCGCAACCCGTGAAAAGCTGGACAACCTGTGCTTCATCATCAACTGTAACCTGCAGCGTCTGGATGGTCCGGTAACCGGTAACGGCAAGATCATCAACGAACTGGAAGGCATCTTCGCAGGTGCTGGCTGGAACGTGATCAAAGTGATGTGGGGTTCCCGTTGGGACGAACTGCTGCGTAAAGACACCAGCGGTAAACTGATCCAGCTGATGAACGAAACCGTTGACGGTGACTACCAGACCTTCAAATCCAAAGACGGTGCCTACGTGCGTGAGCACTTCTTCGGCAAATATCCAGAAACCGCAGCCCTGGTTGCAGACTGGACTGATGAGCAGATCTGGGCCCTGAACCGCGGTGGTCACGATCCGAAGAAAATCTACGCTGCACTGAAAAAAGCGCGTGAAACCAAAGGTAAAGCGACTGTAATCCTGGCCCACACCATCAAAGGTTATGGCATGGGTGATACCGCAGAAGGTAAAAACATCGCTCACCAGGTTAAGAAAATGAACATGGACGGCGTGCGTTATATCCGCGACCGTTTCAACGTTCCAGTGACCGATGAGCAGGTAGAAAACCTGTCTTACATCACCTTCCCGGAAGGTTCTGAAGAGCACAAGTACCTGCACGAACGTCGTCAGGCGCTGAAAGGCTACCTGCCAGCTCGTCAGCCAAACTTCACCGAGAAACTGGAACTGCCAGCGCTGGAAGACTTCTCTCAGCTGCTGGAAGAGCAGAACAAAGAGATCTCTACCACTATCGCTTTCGTTCGTGCTCTGAACGTGATGCTGAAGAACAAGTCGATCAAAGATCGCCTGGTGCCAATCATCGCCGACGAAGCGCGTACTTTCGGTATGGAAGGTCTGTTCCGTCAGATCGGTATCTACAGCCCGAACGGCCAGCAGTACACCCCGCAGGACCGTGAGCAGGTTGCATACTACAAAGAAGACGAGAAAGGTCAGATCCTGCAGGAAGGTATCAACGAGCTGGGCGCAGGCGCATCCTGGCTGGCTGCTGCGACCTCTTACAGCACCAACAACCTGCCGATGATCCCGTTCTACATTTACTACTCCATGTTCGGGTTCCAGCGTATCGGTGACCTGTGCTGGCAGGCAGGCGACCAGCAGGCTCGCGGCTTCCTGATCGGTGGTACTTCCGGTCGTACGACCCTGAACGGTGAAGGTCTGCAGCACGAAGATGGTCACAGCCACATTCAGTCTCTGACTATCCCTAACTGTATCTCTTACGACCCGTCTTACGCGTACGAAGTGGCTGTCATCATGCATGACGGTCTGCAGCGCATGTACGGTGAAGCGCAGGAGAACATTTACTACTACATCACCACCCTGAACGAAAACTACCACATGCCGGCAATGCCAGCGGGCGCCGAGGAAGGTATCCGTAAAGGTATCTACAAACTCGAAACCATCGAAGGTAGCAAAGGTAAAGTTCAGCTGCTGGGCTCCGGTTCTATCCTGCGTCACGTTCGTGAAGCAGCGCAGATCCTGGCGAAAGACTACGGTGTCGGTTCCGATGTGTACTCTGTTACCTCCTTCACTGAACTGGCGCGTGATGGCCAGGATTGTGAGCGCTGGAACATGCTGCACCCAATGGAAACCCCACGCGTTCCTTACATCGCTCAGGTGATGAACGACGCGCCAGCGGTGGCGTCTACTGACTATATGAAACTGTTCGCTGAGCAGGTTCGTACTTACGTTCCAGCTGATGATTATCGCGTACTGGGTACTGACGGCTTCGGTCGTTCTGACAGCCGCGAAAACCTGCGTCACCACTTCGAAGTTGATGCTTCTTACGTGGTTGTAGCAGCACTGGGCGAACTGGCTAAACGTGGCGAAATCGATAAGAAAGTGGTTGCAGACGCAATCACCAAATTCAACATCGATGCAGAAAAAGTTAACCCGCGTCTGGCGTAAGAGGTAAAAGAATAATGGCTATCGAAATCAATGTACCGGACATCGGGGCTGATGAAGTTGAAATCACCGAGATCCTGGTCAAAGTAGGCGACAAAGTTGAAGCTGAACAGTCGCTGATCACCGTAGAAGGCGACAAAGCCTCTATGGAAGTCCCGTCTCCTCAGGCTGGCATCGTTAAAGAGATCAAAGTCTCTGTTGGCGATAAAACCGAGACTGGCAAACTGATCATGATTTTCGATTCCGCCGACGGTGCAGCAGCAGCTGCACCTGCGCAGGAAGAGAAGAAAGCCGCTCCGGCCGCCGCTGCTCCAGCAGCTGCCGCAGCTGCAAAAGAAGTGAACGTGCCGGATATCGGCGGTGACGAAGTTGAAGTCACTGAGATCCTGGTGAAAGTGGGCGATACCGTTGCGGCCGAGCAGTCACTGATCACTGTAGAAGGCGACAAAGCCTCTATGGAAGTGCCGGCTCCGTTCGCGGGTACCGTTAAAGAGATCAAGATCAACACCGGCGACAAAGTGTCTACCGGCTCCCTGATCATGATCTTCGAAGTGGCGGGTGCTGCCCCTGCTGCCGCGCCTGCACAGGCCGGTGCTCCGGCTCCTGCCGCAGCCCCAGCCGCTGCTGGCGGCGCGAAAGACGTTAACGTACCGGACATCGGCGGTGACGAAGTTGAAGTCACCGAAGTGATGGTGAAAGTGGGCGACAAAGTTGCCGCTGAACAGTCACTGATCACCGTTGAAGGCGACAAGGCTTCTATGGAAGTCCCTGCGCCATTCGCGGGTACCGTTAAAGAGATCAAAATCAGCACCGGCGACAAAGTGTCTACCGGCTCTCTGATCATGGTCTTCGAAGTGGAAGGCGCTGCGCCTGCCGCAGCACCGGCTGCCGCGGCTGCTCCAGCACCGGCTCAGGCTGCTAAACCAGCCGCTGCCCCTGCTGCAAAAGCAGAAAAATCAGAGTTCGCTGAAAACGACGCTTACGTCCACGCGACGCCGCTGATTCGTCGCCTGGCGCGCGAATTCGGTGTTAACCTGGCGAAAGTGAAAGGGACCGGCCGTAAGGGTCGTATCCTGCGCGAAGACGTTCAGACCTACGTGAAAGACGCGGTGAAACGCGCCGAAGCTGCACCAGCTGCAGCCGCTGGCGGCGGTATCCCGGGCATGCTGCCATGGCCGAAAGTGGACTTCAGCAAGTTCGGCGAAATCGAAGAAGTGGAGCTGGGCCGTATCCAGAAAATCTCTGGTGCGAACCTGAGCCGTAACTGGGTGATGATCCCGCACGTTACGCACTTCGACAAAACCGATATCACCGATCTGGAAGCGTTCCGTAAACAGCAGAACGCTGAAGCTGAGAAGCGTAAACTGGACGTGAAATTCACCCCAGTGGTCTTCATCATGAAAGCGGTTGCTGCGGCTCTGGAACAAATGCCACGCTTCAACAGCTCCCTGTCCGAAGACGGCCAGAAGCTGACGCTGAAGAAATACATCAATATCGGTGTTGCGGTTGATACGCCAAATGGTCTGGTTGTTCCGGTCTTCAAAGACGTGAACAAGAAGAGCATCACTGAGCTGTCCCGTGAACTGACCGTGATCTCCAAGAAAGCGCGTGACGGTAAGCTGACTGCCGGCGAAATGCAGGGCGGCTGCTTCACTATATCCAGCATCGGCGGCCTGGGTACCACCCACTTCGCGCCGATTGTGAACGCGCCGGAAGTGGCTATCCTCGGTGTGTCTAAGTCCGCGATGGAGCCGGTGTGGAATGGCAAAGAGTTCGTACCGCGTCTGATGATGCCAATCTCTCTGTCCTTCGACCACCGCGTGATCGACGGTGCTGATGGTGCGCGCTTCATCACCATCATCAACAACATGCTGAGCGACATTCGCCGCCTGGTGATGTAATCGAAAAGCCGGCCAGTCGGCCGGCTTTTTTCTGATAATCTCATGGTGTTTGTGAGGTTATTGGCGAAAGCGACAATTCGTGAGCCGTTTGTTGTTTCAAAATTGTTAACAATTTTGTAAACTGCGGGCGGATAGAACGACCCGGTGGACGACGGGTATAAATTAAGAGGTCATGATGAGCACAGAAATCAAAACTCAGGTCGTAGTACTTGGGGCAGGCCCGGCAGGTTACTCCGCAGCATTCCGCGCCGCGGATTTAGGTCTGGAAACCGTCATCGTAGAACGTTACAGCACCCTCGGCGGTGTTTGTCTGAACGTCGGCTGTATCCCTTCTAAAGCGCTGCTGCACGTAGCGAAAGTTATCGAAGAAGCCAAAGCGCTGGCTGAACACGGTATCGTCTTCGGCGAGCCGAAAACCGATATCGACAAAATTCGTACCTGGAAAGAGAAAGTTATCACTCAGCTGACCGGCGGTCTGGCGGGTATGGCCAAAGGCCGTAAAGTGAAAGTGGTAAACGGTCTGGGTAAATTCACCGGTGCGAACACCCTGGAAGTGGAAGGCGAAAACGGTAAAACCGTGATCAACTTCGACAACGCGATCATCGCGGCAGGCTCTCGCCCAATCGAACTGCCATTCATTCCACATGAAGATCCACGCGTGTGGGATTCCACCGATGCGCTGGAGCTGAAAACCGTTCCTAAGCGTCTGCTGGTTATGGGCGGCGGTATCATCGGTCTGGAAATGGGTACCGTGTACCACGCGCTGGGTTCAGAGATCGACGTGGTTGAAATGTTCGACCAGGTTATCCCGGCTGCCGACAAAGACATCGTTAAAGTCTTCACCAAACGCATCAGCAAGAAATTCAACCTGATGCTGGAAACCAAAGTGACTGCCGTTGAAGCGAAAGAAGACGGTATTTACGTTTCCATGGAAGGCAAAAAAGCCCCATCCGAACCACAGCGTTACGACGCCGTGCTGGTGGCTATCGGTCGTGTACCGAACGGTAAAAACCTCGATGCGGGCAAAGCTGGCGTGGAAGTGGACGACCGTGGCTTCATCCGCGTTGACAAGCAGCTGCGCACTAACGTGCCGCACATCTTTGCTATCGGCGATATCGTCGGTCAGCCAATGCTGGCGCACAAAGGTGTTCACGAAGGTCACGTTGCCGCTGAAGTTATCGCCGGCATGAAGCACTACTTCGATCCGAAAGTGATCCCATCTATCGCGTACACCGAGCCAGAAGTGGCATGGGTTGGTCTGACTGAGAAAGAAGCGAAAGAGAAAGGCATCAGCTACGAAACCGCCACCTTCCCGTGGGCTGCTTCTGGCCGTGCTATCGCATCCGACTGCGCAGACGGTATGACCAAACTGATCTTCGACAAAGAGACTCACCGTGTGATCGGTGGTGCGATTGTCGGTACCAACGGCGGCGAGCTGCTGGGTGAAATCGGTCTGGCTATCGAAATGGGCTGTGACGCTGAAGACATCGCGCTGACCATCCACGCTCACCCGACTCTGCACGAGTCCGTGGGCCTGGCGGCAGAAGTGTTTGAAGGCAGCATCACCGACCTGCCAAACGCGAAAGCGAAGAAGAAATAAGTTTCTTCAGATGAAAAAAGCGGCCAATGGCCGCTTTTTTTATGCGCTGCGTTCAGGGTGCTACAGGCTGCCAGGTTTTATCAGGGCTATAGGCGGCTAGCGCACGGGCTTTCTGCTCTGAATTGCTGCCGAGATCGGACTGGTACACCTTGTCGTCCTGGTTTATCAAAAAGCTCATGACGCCCGTCTGGCCGTAGCTGACCGGCCAGGCCACCATCGCGAAACCGTTATTATCCGGCAGGATGCGGAAGCGATAGCCGTGATAGCCGGTACCCGGCTCTTTTGGGCTAAATGCCGGTCCGAGCGGACTGGGCGCTTCGCCGGGGGAGGCGGGCCAGTACAGACCGTCTTTTTTCCCCTTCGAGCTGACAATTTTCTGCGCGTATTTCTGGTTCATTGCAAAGTAGCTTTGCTGCGCATCAACATAGGCATGTAAGGCTTCAATGGCGGCGAGCTCGTTACGCCCAATTTCGCGGGTCAGGATTTCTTCAGCCCCTTCTTTGATATCGAACTGCCAGCCTGCAGTGGTTTTGATCACCGGGATGGGAAGCTGCCAGCCGCTGTCTCCGACAACCAGATGCGCCGTATCCCCTTCGACAACGGTCTTATGACGGACTTTCCAGTCGCGCAGGAAGCGATCGACGGCATCCGGATCAACGCCTTCAGGGGGCAGAAAATCGCGCCAGTTCTCTCCAAGCAGATTGCTCATCGCGCTCTCATTTTGCTCACTGATGGCGTTGGCTAGCGCATCGGTCGCCCGATCGGGCGTGCTGAAGGACTGCTGCGCCATCACAGGGGCCGAAAGCATGAACAACACCATTCCGCTGAGTAGTTTACTTTTCATGTCGGTTCCCTTAGCGATGTCGAATTTCACGGCGTTCAGCGCGTCCACCAGACGCCTGACGCTGCTGCTGGCGAGCGGCAAGCTGCCTGCTTTGCGCACCACGCTGCTGCTGCGTCTGCCAGTTCGCGGAGCGGCTGTCGTTGCCGCTCAGCGCATTGGCCCGGGGCTGGCTGTTTCGCTGCTGCAGAGTGCGTTGCTGCGCGGGCTGCGAAACCCGTTTCTCTTGTCTCTGCGCGGTGGTCTGGCGATTTTCTCGCTGCTGCGTGGTGCTCCGCCTCGTCGTCTGCGGTTTGGTGTCGTAGCCACGGTAGTTATTGCGCTGGGAAATCTGCTTCAGCTGTTCACTTGAGGCCTGACGCTGAACATCTTTCGTGCCGGTGCGCGCCGTTTGGGGGAAGGTTTTACCCGTGGATTTCTCCATCTGGCTCAGGGCCGCCTGACGCTGGCTGTCCCGGTTAACCGGTTTTTGCTGCGTTGAACTGAGCCCTGTCGCCGTGCTGGTGGAGTGGAAGCGACTGTTGAGCTGGTTAGTCGGATAGGGCACGCCTTCCCGATAGGCCGGGTTGTGCTGCCAGGTACGGTTGGCGTCCGTCAGACGCTGACCGCTGATTTTATTGAAGTTCTCAACGTTGATATTGATGTTGTTATCACCGTTGCGGTTATAGCCGCCGTGATTATCCCAGTCACCGTCATGATGGTGGTCCCAGTCATCGTCATCCCAGTCGATATTGCTGAAAATGGCATAGGTTGTGGCAACGCCCAGGCTGAAACCTAAGCCGTTAACGAAGCTGTTGCCAAACTGCTCTCCGGGCGTGGGCGGGAGATAGGTGGGCGGATAGGCGGTATTTGGCCAAGTACCGTAAACCGTATTGGGGTTATAGGTGGGGACGTAAACGACCTGCGGATCGGCAGATTCAATTTTGATAACCGTAGGGGCGGGTGCAGACGTGGTTGTTGTTGCCTCGGTGGCGCTGGTTTTCGCTGGTGCTGGCTTTGTCACGGTGGTGACCTTCTGCTGAGGCGTGGATTGTAAAGCGCCGGTCTTCTGTGCCAGCGCGCGCAGGCGCTGAACGGAATCCATTACGTCTTTCGGCTGCGCGAGAAACGCATCGCCCAGATTTTGTACCCACGGCGGGTTTTCACCCATCAGGGACATAAGCTGAGGAAACGCGACCAGCGATTTCACGCTCGGATCCCAGGGCTGGCTGGCAACGGCCTGAATCGCGGCGTCTCCTTCCATTTTAGGGTTGTCTTTGGACCACTGCGCCGCCTGAATCACGTTGGCCGGATAGGTCGACGCCATCAAAATTTGCGACAGCAGGGCGTCAGGGTAGAGCGCAATGGGGGCAACCCACTGATCGATTTGTGCGGCTGTGTAGGTTGGCGCGACAGCAGGGGCGGGCTGCGCTGCGGCAGGCGCGTCCGATGCAGCCGGCTGTTGTGCGACGGGGGCTGTCGCAGCGGGTTCCGTTGCGCGGCTTTTGACAAACATGACGCCCGAGGCGGCAAACAGCCCGGCACTGCACATAAGGACGAGCAGATGTGGCTTAAAGGGCAACTTCATAAATGACTCCAACGAGACAAGCGCTGTGCCGTGAGGCGTTACGGTTGGCGTGAGTATTATTCACCCGCCTTTTACCGTTTTGACTTTTATTGGGAAGCGTCCGGTACGTCCGGATAAAGAGTGTGAGTATTTATTACACAATTATATCTGATGAAGGAAAACCTGAAGCGTCACGGTGCAGAAGAAACCGCAAATGGTGGCCTAAATCCCCGCTACACCATGCTTAACGATTCAGCAAATTATTTAATGTTGCTTTTTTGTAAACGGATTAACACTGTGCAGAAATCCTGCTATGCTGCCCGACGCGGTATCGGGCATTTACCCTACAAACTGCTGTCTCACAGGAGCGTGAAGAGAACGCCCGCCGCATATGACAATGAGAGCGAGGAGAACCGTCGTGCTAGAAGAATACCGTAAGCACGTAGCAGAACGTGCCGCCGAGGGAATTGTACCCAAACCTTTAGATGCAACCCAAATGGCCGCGCTCGTCGAGCTGCTGAAGAACCCGCCTAAGGGCGAAGAAGAATTCCTGTTAGATCTGTTGATCAACCGCGTACCGCCTGGCGTAGATGAAGCTGCCTACGTAAAAGCCGGATTCCTTGCTGCTATCGCCAAAGGCGAAGCCACCTCCCCACTGGTTACTCCTGAAAAAGCCATTGAACTGCTCGGCACCATGCAGGGTGGTTACAACATTCATCCGCTGATTGACGCGCTGGATAACGACAAGCTGGCACCGATTGCCGCTAAAGCGCTCTCTTCTACGCTGCTGATGTTCGATAACTTCTACGATGTGGAAGAAAAAGCCAAAGCTGGCAACGTCTATGCGAAACAGGTGATGCAGTCCTGGGCTGATGCCGAATGGTTCCTGAACCGTCCAGCGCTGGCTGAAAAAATCACCGTTACCGTCTTCAAAGTAACCGGTGAAACCAACACCGATGACCTCTCTCCGGCACCGGACGCGTGGTCTCGCCCGGATATCCCTCTGCACGCCCTGGCGATGCTGAAAAACGCCCGTGAAGGCATTGAGCCGGATCAGCCGGGCAGCGTTGGCCCGATCAAACAGATCGAAGCCCTGCAGAAAAAAGGGTTCCCGCTGGCCTACGTGGGTGACGTTGTGGGTACCGGTTCTTCCCGTAAGTCCGCGACCAACTCCGTGCTGTGGTTCATGGGCGACGATATTCCGCACGTGCCAAACAAGCGCGGCGGCGGTCTGTGCCTCGGCGGTAAAATTGCGCCAATCTTCTTCAACACCATGGAAGATGCGGGCGCACTGCCGATCGAAGTGGACGTCTCTAACCTGAACATGGGCGACGTGATTGACGTTTACCCGTACAAAGGTGAAGTGCGTAACCACGAAACCAACGAACTGCTGGCAAGCTTTGAGCTGAAAACCGACGTGCTGATCGACGAAGTGCGTGCTGGTGGTCGTATTCCGCTGATCATCGGCCGTGGCCTGACCACCAAAGCGCGTGAAGCGCTGGGTCTGCCGCACAGTGATGTATTCCGTCACGCGAAAGACGTGGCGGAAAGCAATCGCGGTTACTCTCTGGCACAGAAAATGGTCGGTCGCGCCTGCGGCGTCGCCGGCGTTCGTCCTGGCGCATACTGCGAGCCGAAGATGACCTCCGTAGGTTCTCAGGACACCACTGGCCCAATGACCCGCGACGAACTGAAAGACCTGGCGTGCCTAGGCTTCTCTTCCGATCTGGTGATGCAGTCCTTCTGCCACACTGCGGCGTATCCGAAGCCGGTTGACGTGACCACGCACCACACGCTGCCAGACTTCATCATGAACCGCGGCGGTGTTTCCCTGCGTCCTGGTGACGGCGTAATCCACTCCTGGCTGAACCGTATGCTGCTGCCGGATACCGTGGGTACCGGCGGTGACTCCCATACCCGTTTCCCAATCGGTATCTCCTTCCCGGCGGGTTCCGGTCTGGTGGCGTTTGCTGCGGCGACCGGCGTAATGCCGCTGGATATGCCGGAATCAGTGCTGGTGCGCTTCAAAGGTAAAATGCAGCCGGGTATCACCCTGCGCGACCTGGTTCACGCGATCCCGCTGTATGCGATTAAACAGGGTCTGCTGACCGTTGAGAAGAAAGGGAAGAAAAACATCTTCTCTGGCCGTATCCTGGAAATTGAAGGTCTGCCGGATCTGAAAGTAGAGCAGGCGTTCGAGTTGACCGATGCCTCCGCCGAGCGTTCAGCCGCGGGCTGTACCATCAAGCTGAACAAAGAGCCGATCATTGAGTACCTGAACTCTAACATCGTGCTGCTGAAGTGGATGATTGCAGAAGGCTACGGCGACCGTCGTACGCTGGAGCGTCGTATCCAGGGCATGGAAAAATGGCTGGCCGATCCGCAACTGCTGGAAGCCGATGCCGACGCAGAGTACGCGGCGGTGATCGACATCGATCTGGCGGATATCAAAGAGCCAATCCTGTGTGCACCGAACGATCCGGACGACGCGCGTCCGCTGTCTGAAGTTCAGGGCGAGAAGATCGACGAAGTGTTCATCGGATCCTGCATGACCAACATCGGTCACTTCCGCGCAGCCGGTAAGCTGCTGGATACCCACAAAGGACAGCTGCCAACCCGTCTGTGGGTGGCTCCGCCGACCCGTATGGACGCGGCTCAGCTGACCGAAGAGGGATACTACAGCGTGTTTGGTAAGAGCGGTGCACGTATCGAAATTCCTGGCTGTTCCCTGTGTATGGGTAACCAGGCGCGCGTAGCCGACGGCGCGACGGTGGTCTCCACCTCGACCCGTAACTTCCCGAACCGTTTAGGTACCGGTGCGAACGTATTCCTGGCTTCTGCTGAGCTGGCGGCGGTTGCGGCGCTGATTGGCAAACTGCCAACGCCGGAAGAGTACCAGACCTTCGTGGCTCAGGTGGATAAGACTGCGGTTGATACCTACCGCTATCTGAACTTCGACCAGCTCTCTCAGTACACCGAGAAGGCTGACGGGGTTATCTTCCAGACGGCAGTATAAACAGCAAAACCGTCTCCACGAGACGGTTTTTAGTGTATGCACCCTCTCCTGTGGGAGAGGGACGGGGTGAGGGCATCAGGCCGCAGGGTCTTGCTCTCACCTTTTTATTTTCATTCCTCCCACCTCTCACGCTTTTTTTCTTCCTCGCTGCTGCGATAATTACCTTAATGGCTTTGCAGAGGAAAACACTATGGATTACGAATTTCTGCGCGACATCACCGGAGTGGTGAAAGTGCGTATGTCGATGGGCCACGAAGCCGTTGGACACTGGTTTAACGAAGAGGTGAAAGAAAACCTCGCACTTCTTGATGAGGTTGAACAGGCGGCAAATACGGTAAAAGGCAGTGAACGATCCTGGCAGCGCGCCGGGCATGAATATACGCTGTGGATGGATGGTGAAGAGGTCATGGTGCGTGCCAACCAGCTCGAGTTTTCAGGTGACGAGATGGAAGAGGGAATGAGCTACTATGACGAAGAGAGCCTGTCGATGTGTGGCGTAGAAGATTTCCTTCAGGTGGTGAACGCATACCGTGATTTCATGAAACAGAAATAACAGCCCGGAGCATCCCTGCTCCGGCTTGTTCTTACACGGCCGGAATATTACGGCCGTAGTAAATCTCGCGCATCTCTTTCCAGAGCAGGTCAGTAATCGCCTTACGCTCTTCTTCGCTCAAATCTTCCGGCTTCGTGTGGAACATATAGTGCTTAAGGTCGAACTCCTTAAGTAACATCTTGGTATGGAAGATGTTTTCCTGATACACGTTCACGTCCATCATGTCGTACAGCGATTTCATGTCCTCGGACATAAAGTTCTGTATGGAGTTGATCTCGTGGTCAATGAAGTGCTTCATGCCGTTGACGTCACGAGTAAAACCGCGCACGCGATAATCAATCGTGACGATATCCGATTCCAGCTGGTGGATGAGATAGTTCAGCGCGTTCAGCGGGGAAATCACGCCGCAGGTCGACACTTCAATATCGGCGCGGAACGTACACAGCCCACCTTCCGGGTGACTCTCCGGGTAGGTATGGACGCAGATATGGCTTTTATCCAGGTGGGCAACAACCACTTCCGGCAGCGGGCCCGGATGTTCCGTTTTGTCGATAAGCTTCGGGTCAACCGGCTCTTCGCTGACCAGAATGGTCACGCTCGCGCCCTGGGGTTCATAATCCTGTCGGGCGATATTCAGGATATTTGCGCCGATAATGGAACAGGTTTCTGACAGGATCTCGGTCAGACGGTTGGCGTTGTAGAGTTCGTCGATATAGGCGATGTAACCATCGCGTTCTTCCGCTGTTTTGGCATAGCAGATATCGTAAATACAAAAACTCAGGCTTTTGGTCAGATTGTTAAAGCCATGCAGTTTAAGCTTTTTCAATTAGCTCACCCCCTTAGTGGATAATGCGTCTTGCAGGTACTGCGGCAGAGCAAACGCTGCGGTATGAATAGCCGGATTGTAGTATCGGCACTGAAGACCTGCCTGATGGAAGCGGGCCTGAATAATTTCGGTGGAGAGATGGCGTAATACGTCGTTATCCGTTGCCCAGGCAAAGGTCATGATCCCGCCGTAGTACGTCGGAATGGCCGCCTGATAGAAGCTGACATCCTCGAAATAGGTGCTGAGCTTGCGATGGCTGTCCAGCGCTTCATCCTGCTGCAGGAAGCAGACGCCGTTTTGTGCGACGAAGATCCCGCCCGGGTTCAGGCAGCGCTTGCAGCCTTCGTAGAACGAGGAAGTGAACAGCGACGCGCCTGGGCCAATAGGGTCGGTGCAGTCGGAGATAATCACGTCAAAGGTCTGCGAGGTCTGGTTAACAAAGTTAACGCCGTCGTCAATCACCAGGCTAAAGCGGGGATCGTCATAGCTGCCGGCATTGTGGTTGGGCAGGTACTGGCGGCAGAAAGAGACGACGCCCGCATCGATTTCCACCATGGTGATGGTTTCAATGGAACGATGGCGGGACACTTCACGCAGCATTGCGCCGTCGCCGCCGCCGATAATCAGAACATGCTTCGCGTGACCGTGCGCCAGGAGCGGGACGTGGGTCATCATTTCATGATAAATAAACTCGTCGCGCTCGGTGGTTTGCACCACGCCGTCCAGCGCCATCACGCGGCCAAAGGCAGCATTTTCGAAGATGATCAGATCCTGGTGATCGGTTTTCTCATGATAGAGCACGTTATCAACGGCAAAGTACTGACCAAACTGGTCATGCAATGTTTCATGCCACAACGTGTGGTCGGCCATAGCGAACTCCTCCTGTGTAAACATCCGTTACGCTCGCAAAAAATGAGCGAAACATGATAGCTAACTCTAACCGTGGTTGCACGGCCAGAGGTTCAACAGGAGGCGTCGGGAAGGTTATTTAACGTAGGCGAGCAGGCTGAGTGAGTCGCGAGCCAGCGCTTTGCATTTTTTAGCAGTGGGAATGCCAATACCGCTTAAGTCACGGTAGCTGTCTTCGCCGAGCGCCTTCATGTCGAAGCTGTCGTAGTTGCTGAGATCCCACTGGTTCTGCTGGGCAAAAAAGACCAGCGCGCGGCGAATCTGCCCGTTGGGTAAATTCTGGTAGCCACAATCATTTTTCAGGAATACAAAAACCGCCGTTAAATCGGCCATATCTTCCGCTTCATTTTCACTTAGCGCATAGCTGTTCGCACACATTGCCATCAGGCTACCGAACAAAATTGTCCTGAAAAACGTCTTCATTGCTTCTACCACTTCTTCACGGAAAATTAACGTTAGCATACTTGATGCCAGTGCGACGATCTTTATTATTGCCGCTTTACTTGACCTTCCGGTAAGGGGAGGGTTTATGCTCAAAAGATCGCCTGCTGGAAATAAGGAAATGAACATGCAACGTCGTGATTTTTTAAAATATTCCGCTGTGCTGGGGGCTGCCAGCGCATTACCTCTCTGGAGCCGCGCGGTTTTCGCGGCCGACAGGCCAGCCTTACCCATTCCTGATTTAGTGACCGCTGATGCGCGAAGCCGTATCCAGCTTGTGGTTCAGGCCGGTAACACGACGTTCGGCGAGCACAACGCTACGACGTGGGGCTATAACGGTAATTTGCTCGGTCCGGCGCTTCAGCTGCGTAAAGGGAAAGCGGTGACGGTGGATATCCACAACACGCTCGCTGAAGAGACGACGCTGCACTGGCACGGGCTGGAAGTGCCGGGAGAGGTGGACGGCGGGCCGCAGGGCATCATCAAAGCGGGCGGTTCGCGCAGCGTCACCTTTACGCCCGACCAGCGCGCGGCGACCTGCTGGTTCCATCCGCATCAGCATGGTAAAACGGGCCATCAGGTGGCGATGGGGCTGGCGGGGCTGGTGCTGATTGAAGACGACGAAAGCCGCCTGCTGCGCTTGCCGAAGCAGTGGGGCATCGACGATGTGCCGGTGATTGTGCAGGACAAGAAATTCACCGCTGACGGGCAAATTGACTACCAGCTGGACGTGATGAGCGCGGCGGTAGGCTGGTTTGGCGACACGCTGCTGACCAACGGCGCCATTTATCCTCAGCACGCCGCGCCGAAGGGCTGGCTGCGCCTGCGTCTGCTTAACGGCTGTAACGCGCGTTCCCTCAACTTCGCCACCAGCGATAAGCGTCCGCTGTACGTGGTCGCCAGTGACGGCGGCCTGCTACCGGAGCCGGTGAAATTGAGTGAGCTGCCGATGCTGATGGGCGAACGCTTTGAGGTGCTGGTGGACATCAGCGACGGCAAGGCGTTTGACCTCGTGACGCTGCCGGTTAGCCAGATGGGGATGGCGGTCGCGCCGTTTGACAAGCCGCACCCGGTGCTGCGTATCCAGCCTTTACCGGTGACCGCTTCCGGCACGCTCCCTGATACGTTAACCACTATGCCAGCACTTCCGTCGCTTGATGGGCTTACGCAACGCAAGCTGCAGCTCTCTATGAACCCGATGCTCGATATGATGGGCATGCAGGCGCTGATGGCGAAATATGGCGATAAGGCGATGGCGGGAATGCATCACGGGCAGATGATGGGCCATATGAATATGGACCATGGAAAAATGGGCGGCATGGGGAACATGAATCACGGCGACCATGGCTTTGATTTCCACAACGCCAATATGATCAACGGCAAGGCGTTCGATATGAATACGCCGATGTTTGCTGCGACAAAGGGCCAGTTTGAGCGCTGGGTGATTTCAGGCGAAGGGGACATGATGCTGCATCCGTTCCATATCCACGGCACCCAGTTCCGCATTCTCTCTGAGAACGGTAAAGCGCCGGACGCGCATCGCGCGGGCTGGAAGGATACGGTGAAGGTGGAGGGCGGCGTCAGCGAGGTGCTGGTGAAGTTTGACCACGACGCGCCGAGGGAGTTTGCCTACATGGCGCACTGCCATCTGCTGGAACATGAAGATACGGGGATGATGCTGGGCTTTACCGTATAAAAAAAGCCGGGTGGCGGCTTCGCCTTACCCGGCCTACATAGCGTATCCATAGGCCCGGTAAGCGTAAGCGCCACCGGGCTTTTCAGTTACTTGTTTTCGTCAGGCAGCGCATACGCGACAATATAGTCGCCCATCTTCGTGCCAAACGAACCGTGACCGCCCGCAGAGATGACAACGTACTGCTTGCCATTCACTTCATAGGTCATCGGCGTGGCTTGTCCACCCGCTGGCAGACGGCCTTGCCACAGTTTCTCACCGTTGGTCATGTTGTACGCGCGCAGGTAGTTATCTGCGGTTGCCGCGATGAACAGCACGTTACCGGCGGTGGAAATTGGGCCACCCAGCATTGGCATACCCATATTGAACGGCACCGGAACCGGCATAGGGAACGGCATGCTGTCCTGTGGCGTACCAATACGTTTTTTCCACACGATCTGGTTAGTTTTCAGATCCAGACCGGAGATGTAACCCCAGGCAGGCTGTTTACACGGCAGACCAAACGGAGACAGGAACGGGTTCAGCGTTACGCCGAACGGTACGCCGTACTGCGGCTGAATGCCGGCTTCGGTACCGCTGCCTTTCGCGTCTTTCGGCTGTTCCATTGGGTTGCCCGGACCGCGTGGGATCAGACGGGAAACGAACGGCAGCGCCATCGGGTTGGCAATTGCCACCTGACGGTTAGGATCAACGGAGATCCCGCCCCACTCGAACATCCCCAGGTTACCCGGGAAGACCAGCGTGCCCTGCTCAGAAGGCGGGGTGAAGATGCCTTCATAGCGCAGCTGATGGAACATCACGCGGCACACCAGCTGGTCAAACATTGTGGCGCCCCACATGTCTGCCCCGCTGAGGTCTTTCTTCGGACGGAAGCTCAGGTCGGAGAACGGCTGGGTTTTGCTGACGTAATCGCCTTTCGCCGCACCCTGCGGTACCGGTTTTTCCGGTGCAGGCACAACCAGCTTGCCGTTGCTGCGATCCAGCACGAAGATGTTGCCGGTTTTGGCCGGGGCGTAAATCACCGGCACGGTTTTACCGTTTACAGTAATGTCCGCCAGCGTCGGCTGGGACGGCATATCCATATCCCACAGATCGTGGTGAACGGTCTGGTAGCTCCAGGCCAGCTTACCGGTGGTTGCGTTCAACGCCACGATAGCGCTGGCATAACGTTCCTGTTCCGGCGTGCGGTTACCGCCCCAGATATCTGGCGTAGTAACGCCCATCGGCAGGTAGACCAGGTCCAGCTTCGCGTCATACGCCGCTGGTGCCCAGGAGTTTGGCGAGTTAAAGGTAAAGGTGTGCTCGTCAGACGGGATCGCGTTTGGATCTTTCGCGCCCGGGTCGAAGGCCCACAGCAGTTTACCGGTATTCACGTCGAAACCACGGATAACGCCGGAGGTTTCACGCGTGGAGAAGTTATCCGTTACCGAACCGGCAATCACGATGGTTTTATCGGTGATGATTGGCGGTGAGGTTGGCTCATACAGACCCGGCGTGGTGTCAGGCATGTTGGTCTGCAGATTCAGGATACCTTTGTTGGCAAAGGTTTCGCACAGCTTGCCCGTTTCGGCATTGATGGCGAACAGGCGACCATCGTTGACCGGCAGCATGATGCGGCGAGGACAGTCGGCAATGACTTCCGGGCTCGCATTATCCGGGCGCGCTTCGTGGTAAGAGACGCCACGGCAGGTCACGTGCTGGAAGGACGGGTTGGAGTTCAGCTGCGGATCGAAGTGCCATTTCTCTTTACCGGTGGCCGCGTCGAGCGCGAACAGACGCTGGTGCGCCGTACACAGATAAAGCATATCGCCGACTTTAATTGGCGTCACTTCGTTGGTCAGTTCACCCGGATCGTTCGGCATCTTCAGGTCGCCGGTACGGAATACCCAGGCTTCTTTCAGGTTTTTAACGTTGTCCGCGTTGATCTGCTTCAGCGGGGAGTAACGCTGGCCTTCCTGGTTACGACCATAGGCAGGCCAGTCGCCGTCAGCGACCTGAGAGATCGCCGCCGCAGGCGTCGATTCTGCGTTCAGCGTACCGTTGATCTCCTGCGGGTCGTTAAAGCCGGCCCAGGTCAGGATACCGCCGCTGATCAGCAGGGCTACTACCAGCGCCGCAACGGCACCGCTGGACGGCACGATCAGGCGACGCCAGACAAACGGCAGGATCAGCCATATACCGAAGAAGACCAGAATATCGCTGCGCGGCGTCAGCGCCCAGAAGTCAAAGCCGACTTCCCAGACGCCCCAGATCATGGTGGCAAGAAGGAATGCGGCATACAGCCACAGTGCGGATTGTTTTCTACGCAACAGCAGGACGGTTACGGCAACCATCACCAGGCCCGCAATCGGGTAGTACCAGGAGCCGCCTAAAGCGACCAGCCAGACGCCACCGATTAACAGATACAGCGCGCAGAAGGCTGCGAACGCTGCTGTTAATGTCACCAGTAGACGCGGCTGTTTAGAGTTTGTTTCAGCCATAGAAAGTGTACTCGTCAGTTTTTGTTAATAATTTGCTAGCAACTAATTATAGGTATTAACAAGTGTGATCGGAATCACAATATTTGCTTTTTATAACTCATACGCCAGGCTTATCCATTTGCTGATATAATGAGGGGCTTGCGTATCAGTGCTGGATATTAACTCATCCGTATTGAGAGATTTTCATTAAAATCATTTGGTTAGTAATATGAAACATACTGTTGAAGTGATGATCCCGGAAGCCGAGATCAAAGCGCGTATCGCCGAACTGGGTCGTCAAATCACCGAACATTACAAGGACAGCGGCAGCGAAATGGTGCTGGTCGGTCTGTTGCGTGGCTCTTTCATGTTCATGGCAGACCTGTGCCGTGAAGTGCATGTGCCCCACGAAGTCGATTTTATGACCGCCTCCAGCTACGGCAGCGGCATGTCCACCACCCGTGATGTGAAAATCCTGAAAGACCTGGATGAAGATATTCGTGGCAAAGATGTGTTGATCGTTGAGGACATTATCGACTCCGGCAATACGCTGTCAAAAGTGCGCGAGATCCTGAGCCTGCGTGAGCCAAAATCGCTGGCGATTTGCACCCTGCTGGATAAGCCTGACCGCCGTGAAGTGCAGGTGCCGGTAGAGTTCGTGGGTTTCTCAATTCCTGACGAATTCGTCGTCGGTTACGGCATTGACTACGCGCAGCGTTATCGCCATCTGCCGTATGTTGGGAAAGTGGTATTGCTGGACGAGTAATTGCGGGCTGATGCCCTCACCCCGGCCCTCTCCCGCAGGGAGAGGGAGAACATCCCCGGCTTTATTTATGATTCACATGCTTAAGCTGAAGGTTGGCAATCCCAGAACGGTAACGCTGCTCCAGCGTTTCGCGGTTGGTGGCAGTCACTTCCAGATTGCGCAGCAGACCATCGTGAATTCCGTACGCCCAGCCGTGGATAGAGACCTTCTGCCCGCGTTTCCACGCTGATTGCATGATCGTTGAGTGGCCCAGGTTATACACCTGCTCCATCACGTTGAGTTCGCAAAGGGTATCCATGCGACGCTCCTGCGGCATTTCACCCAGCAGTGAGCTATGTTTGAACCAGATATCGCGGATGTGCAGTAGCCAGTTATCAATGAGCCCCAGTTCCGTGTTTTCAACCGCCGCCTGCACGCCGCCGCAGCCGTAATGGCCGCAAATGATGATGTGCTCGACTTGCAGAACGTCAACGGCATACTGAACAACAGAAAGACAGTTGAGATCGGTGTGAATCACCAGATTGGCAACGTTGCGGTGAACGAACAGTTCGCCGGGCTCAAGGCCTGTCAGGCGCTCCGCCGGTACGCGGCTGTCGGAGCATCCAATCCAGAGAAAGCGTGGGTTTTGCGCCTGCGCGAGTTTTCCAAAAAATCCGGGGTCTTCCTCCACCAGCATTTTTGACCATAGTGCATTGTTGCTGATGAGTGTATCTATGTTGTTCATGGAGGTTAGCGACCTGTAACCGAGTAATTGCGTTGCGCTACTATAGGGTAACCCGACTTTTAATGAAACCACACAACGTGTGTCAGAACTGAAGGTAAGTTAATTTCATGGCAATTGCACTGGAGCTTGAACAGCTTAAAAAAACCTATCCGGGCGGCGTTCAGGCGCTACGCGGAATAGATCTTAAAGTAGAGGCCGGTGATTTTTACGCGCTTCTGGGGCCGAACGGCGCGGGGAAATCGACCACCATTGGGATTATCAGCTCGCTGGTCAACAAAACGTCCGGCCGGGTGAGCGTCTTTGGTTACGACCTGCAAAAAGATGTGGTGAACGCCAAGCGCCAACTGGGTCTGGTACCGCAGGAGTTCAACTTCAACCCGTTCGAGACGGTGCAGCAGATCGTCGTTAACCAGGCGGGTTATTACGGCGTCGAGCGTAAAGAAGCCCTTGAACGGAGCGAAAAATACCTCAAGCAGCTCGACCTGTGGGAAAAGCGTAACGAACGCGCACGGATGTTATCCGGCGGGATGAAGCGCCGGCTGATGATTGCCCGTGCGCTTATGCACGAGCCAAAACTGCTGATTCTTGATGAGCCAACGGCGGGCGTAGACATCGAGCTGCGACGCTCCATGTGGGGCTTCCTGAAGGATCTCAACGACAAAGGCACCACCATTATTCTGACCACCCACTACCTTGAAGAGGCTGAAATGCTCTGCCGCAACATCGGCATCATCCAGCACGGTGAGCTGGTGGAGAACACCTCGATGAAGAATCTGCTCTCCAAGCTGAAATCAGAAACCTTCATTCTCGATCTGGCGGCTAAAAGCCCGCTGCCGAAGCTTGAAGGGTATCAGTATCGTCTGGTGGATACCTCGACGCTGGAAGTGGAAGTGCTGCGCGAGCAGGGGATTAACAGCGTGTTCTCGCAGCTGAGCGCGCAGGGGATTCAGGTCTTAAGTATGCGTAACAAAGCGAACCGACTGGAAGAGCTGTTTGTCTCTCTGGTACAGGACAAACAAGGAGACAAGGCATGACGCATCTTTACTGGGTCGCGCTGAAAAGCATCTGGGCGAAAGAGATTAACCGCTTTATGCGTATCTGGGTGCAAACCCTGGTGCCACCGGTCATCACGATGACGCTCTATTTCATCATCTTCGGTAACCTGATTGGTTCCCGGATTGGTGAAATGCACGGCTTTACCTATATGCAGTTTATCGTGCCGGGTCTGATCATGATGGCGGTGATTACTAACGCCTACGCCAACGTAGCGTCATCATTCTTCAGCGCTAAGTTCCAGCGCAATATTGAAGAGCTGCTGGTTGCGCCTGTGCCGACGCACGTCATTATCGCGGGCTATGTTGGCGGCGGCGTAGCGCGCGGGCTGTGCGTGGGCATCCTGGTCACGGCGATTTCACTGTTCTTCGTGCCGTTCCAGGTCCACTCGTGGCTGTTCGTCGCGCTGACGCTGCTACTGACGGCAATCCTCTTTTCGCTGGCCGGATTACTGAACGCTGTGTTCGCTAAGACGTTTGACGATATCAGCCTGATTCCGACCTTTGTGCTGACGCCGCTGACCTATCTCGGCGGGGTGTTCTACTCCCTGACGCTGCTGCCACCGTTCTGGCAGGCGCTGTCGCACCTGAACCCGATTGTCTACATGATCAGCGGTTTTCGCTTTGGCTTCCTCGGCATTACCGATGTGCCGCTGTTTACCACGGTTGCGGTGCTGGTGGTGTTCATCATCGCCTTCTACCTGCTCTGCTGGTATCTGATCCAGCGCGGACGCGGTCTGCGCAGCTAATCTTTTGCCCGGCGACGTTTAGTTTGCCGGGCACTTTCTTTGACAGTTATCACCGAAAGCTAACCTTCACTTCGCTAAACTACTTGCCTGCTAAGGAGAGAGTTATGCTGGGATGGGTTATCACCTGCCACGATGAACAGGCGCAGGAAATGCTGGATAAGCTTGAAGCCAGATTTGGCCCGCTGGTGCAATGCCGGGCGGTAAACTACTGGCGCGGGTTGAGCACCAACATGCTTAGCCGCATGATGTGCGATGCCCTGCATGAAACGGACACCGGTGATGGTGTGATTTTCCTTACCGATAAATCGGGCGCGGCGCCTTACCGTGCAGCCGCTTTGCTCAGCCATAAGCATGCATGCTGTGAAGTGATCTCGGGTATTAACCTCTCCCTGCTGACGTTAATGTATCCGCAGCGTGAAGCCTTAAGCAGCGCTGAGTTTCGTCAGGCTATCGTGGCACAGGGCGTTCCGGGCGTCAGCAGCTTGTGGCATCAGCAGCAAAAAAATCCTCCTTTCGTCCTGCTCCACGATTTGTATAAGAATTAAACGTGGGTATTGATGTCTCATTTGTTACAATAGCGGCAGTTTTCCGCACCGATTAAGACACCATGCTACCGCGCATTCTTTTCCTGCTATTGATGCTCATTTCCGGCGTCAGCTCAGCCAGTTTACTCAGTCAGCAAACGCTGCCTGCCCAGTACATGCAAACCACCGAAGACGCGGCGATCTGGGCGCAGGTGGGAAACAGCGTGATCAACGTCGGTAACGTGCGCGCCGGGCAGATCCTCGCCGTTGTGCCCGCGGCGGCGGACTACTATGAATTTCGCTTCGGTTTTGGCACGGGTTTTATCGATAAAGGGCACCTGGAGCCGGTTCAGGGGAAACAGCGCGTTGAGGACAGCCTCGGGGATCTCAATAAACCCCTGAGCAATCAGAATCTCATTACCTGGAAAGACACGCCGGTCTATAACGCGCCGTCGAGCGGTAGCGCGCCGTTCGGCACATTAAGCGCCAATCTTCGCTATCCCATATTAAACAAACTGAAAGACCGCCTGAATCAGACCTGGTTCCAGATCCGCATCGGCAATCGTCTGGCTTGGATCAGCAGCCTGGATGCGCAGGAAGATAATGGACTTCCGGTTCTGACCTACCATCATATTTTGCGTGATGAAGAAAACACGCGCTTTCGACATACGTCCACGACGACCAGCGTACGTGCGTTTAACAACCAGATGGCCTGGTTACGCGATCAAGGCTATACCACCCTGACGATGTACCAGCTGGAAGGGTACGTGCGTAACAAAATGAACCTGCCTGCAAAATCGGTGGTAATAACCTTTGACGACGGCCTGAAATCTGTCAGCCGCTATGCCTATCCTGTGCTGAAAGAGTACGGCTTCAACGCTACCGCATTTATTATCTCTTCCCGCATTAAAGGCCACCCGCAGAAATGGGATCCTAAATCGCTGCAGTTTATGAGCGTGCAGGAGATTAAGGGCATTCAGGATGTGTTTGATATTCAGTCTCATACCCACTTCCTGCACCGCGTGGATGGGTATAAGCACCCGATTTTACTGAGCCGCAGCTATCACGTGATTTTGTTTGATTTTGAACGCTCGCGTCGCGCGCTGGCGCAGTTTAACCCGCGCGTGCTCTATCTTTCCTATCCGTTTGGCGGCTACGACAATAAAGCGATAAAGGCGGCAAATGATGCCGGTTTCCATCTGGCAGTGACGACGGTGAAAGGTAAGGTGAAGCCGGGTGATAATCCTTTCTTACTGAAACGCCTGTACATCTTAAGAACGGATTCGCTGGAAACAATGTCGCGGCTGATCAGCAATCAGCCGCAGGGATAATGCTTAAGCAACCTGAACCGGAATCGCCTTCGCGGTACGTTTCATGTCGTTGTCGCCTTCAAAATAGGCGACTTTCGGCTGCCAGCGGCGTGCCTCTTCATCAGACATCATCACGAAGCTGGCGATAATCACAATATCGCCCACGTCCGCGCAGTGCGCTGCCGCGCCGTTAACGGAGATGATTTTAGACCCGCGCTCGGCGGCGATGGCATAGGTTGAGAAACGTTTGCCGTTGTTAACGTTCCAGATATCAATCGCTTCGTTTTCAAGGATGCCCGCGGCATCAAGGAAATCCTGGTCGATGGCGCAGGAGCCTTCATAGTGCAGGTCGGCCTGGGTGACTTTCACACGGTGAAGCTTACCTTGCAGCATTTTGCGAATCATTACGTTTACCTTTCATCTTCCGGGTAGAGAAACCTACGCCAGTTCAACCACTTTGTTGTCGATTAGGCGGGCCTGACCAAGCCATGCCGCCACCAGAATGACCGCACGTTTGCTGGCCTGTGTAAGCTCCAGAAGCGTGTCGGCATCGCGAATTTGAATATCATCAGCGCGGAAGCCTTTATCGTTCAGCGCCTGTTCAGCCAGAGCAATAATCTCTTCGGCAGTTAACTCTTTCGCCAGAAGCTGTTCTGCCATGGTATTCATGACCTTGCTTAAGCCCGGCGCGATTTTACGCTGGTCGGCGGTCAGGTAGCCATTTCGCGAGCTGAGCGCCAGACCGTCTTTGGCGCGTACAATCGGTACGCCGACAATCTCGATATCGTAACCCATATCCGCAACCATCTTGCGGATCAGCGCCAGCTGTTGGAAATCTTTCTCACCGAAGCAGGCAACGTCCGGCTGCACAAGGTTGAACAGCTTGCTGACGATAGTGGAAACGCCGCGGAAATGACCCGGGCGGCTCGCGCCTTCGAGCATTGTGGAAATGCCCGGGACGTCAACGTAGGTTGCCTCTTCAGTACCCTGCGGGTAAACATCCGCCGGTGCAGGTGAGAAGACGATATCCGCATGGCGTTTTTTTAGCTTCTCGCAATCTTCCTGCAGGGTACGCGGATAGCGTGCCAGATCGTCGGCGCGGTCAAACTGCATTGGGTTAACGAAGATACTGACCACCACGATATCTGCACGGGCTCTTGCTTCGTCAACCAGCTTCATATGACCGTCATGCAGGTTGCCCATGGTCGGGACCAGTGCGATACGTTTACCTTCCTGACGCGCACGACGGATATGCTGGCGAAGCAGCGGCAGGGTTTCAATGATTAGCACAACGAGACTCCTTAATGGAAACTGTGTTCTTCACCCGGGTAAACACCGGATTCAACGTCGGCAATATACTGCCTGACCG
>NZ_CDRQYH010000001.1:0-60403 GCF_977039595.1 Enterobacter sp. | reverse complement strand
CAGCGCGCATGTCGCCCGCTTCGGTGAGGAAATTTTTGGCAAATTTTGGAATATGTCCGCCAGTGATGCCAAAGGCGTCGTGCATCACCAGAATCTGACCGTCAGTCACGTTGCCCGCACCAATACCAATCACCGGAATCGACAGAGCTTCAGTAATGCGCTTCGCCAGCTCAACCGGCACGCACTCCAGCACCAGCAGTTGGGCACCTGCGGCTTCCAGTGCCAGGGCATCATCCAGCAGCGTCTGGGCTGCATCACCACGGCCCTGCACTTTATATCCACCAAAGATGTTGACGGATTGCGGCGTCAAACCCAAATGGCCGCACACCGGTACTGCGCGCTCGGTAAGCATCTTCACCGTATCCACCAGCCAGGCGCCGCCTTCAACTTTGACCATATTAGCGCCCGCACGCATCACCGCTGCCGCGTTTTCAAATGCCTGCTCCGGCGTAGCGTAGGCCATAAACGGCAGATCGGAAAGCAGCAGGCAGGCTGGGGCGCCACGGCGCACGGCGCGGGTATGGTAAGCGATATCCTCAACCGTCACCGGCAGGGTGGAATCATGTCCTTGTACCGTCATCCCTAACGAATCTCCGACCAGCATGACGTTGATCCCCTCTTCGGCAAACAGTTTGGCGAAGCTGTAGTCATACGCGGTGATGGTGGCGAAGCGTTTTTTTTCCTGTTTGCATTTCTGCAGTAAGGAGATGGTGGTTGGTTTCATACTGTTTCCTGATAGCCCAAAGCGAATCTTTGCGCATTCTAACAGTAACATTCGAGGGAACAATGATTTTAGGTAACCGATTAGCCACAATTATTTTGAGGCTAATCAGCAAGGGAACCCGATCACCAGCGAGCGGGTCTTTCCGCGTTGAGGCTGTCCAGAATGGACTTAAGTGGGGTGCCATCCGGGAAGATAAGATCGGGGGCGACTTCAAACAGCGGCCAGAGCATAAACCCGCGATTTTTCATGTCGTAATGCGGAACGGTGAGACGTTCAGTGTTAATGGTCTCGTGACCAAACAGCATAATGTCGAGGTCCAGCGTGCGCGGTCCCCAGCGCTCGGCTTTGCGAACGCGGCCCTGCTGCAGTTCGATGCGCTGGGTATTGTCCAGCAACTCTTCTGGGCCCAGTTCAGTCTCAAGGATCACGGCGGCGTTCAGATAATCAGGCTGATCCTGCGGACCCAGCGGCGGAGTGCGGTAGAACGAGGAGACAGCCACAATCTTGCTTTGCGGGATCTCACCCAGCGCCTTTACGGCAGCATTCACCTGCTCCAGCGGAGAGGCTAAATTGCTGCCGATGGCGATACAGGCGAGGGTCATGCTGTCCCTTCACGACGCGGCGCGCGTTTGCGCGGGCGACGATGACGGCGACGCGGTTCCGGCTCTTCATCCAGCCCGGTGAGCATATCTTTTTGCTCTGGCGGGGCGGAAACCTGGAATTCTGCCCACCACTGTGCCAGACGCTGCAGCTCCTGGTTGCGTTCAATTTCCGCGCGCAGCGACAGGAGATCGAAGGCGGCGCGGAATTTAGGATGCTCCATCAGCTTCCAGGCGCGTTTGCCCTGACGACGGGACATGCGCAGCTGAAGCTGCCAGATGTCGCGGACCAGAGTGGTAATACGTTTCGGAATGGCGAGCGTGCGGCAGCCTTCGTCCAGCACGTCGTTGGCGGCCAGCGCGAAAGCATCGTAATAGGCGAGCCCGCTCTCCTGGGTAATGCGCTGGGCCGTTTCCAGTAGCGGATACCAGAACATCGCGGCAAACAGGAACGCCGGGTTCACGCGCATGTCGTTGCGAATGCGGGTATCGGTATTTTTCAGCACCTGCGCAATCATCCGCTCCATTGGGCTATCACCGTTTTCGGTGAAGTAGCGGGTAATGGTCGGGAACAGCGGCTGGAACAGGTTGTATTCGCGCAGCAGATTGTAGGTTTCAAAGCCGTGGCCGGCCTGCAGCAGCTTCAGGGCCTCTTCGAACAGGCGGGCAGGGGGCACGTCGTTAATCAGCGTCGCAAGACGCGGAATAGGCTCTGCCGTTTCCGGGCTGATGCGCATGTTCAGCTTGGCGGCGAAACGCACGGCGCGCAGCATACGCACGGGATCTTCACGATAGCGCGTTTCCGGCGTGCCGATCAGACGGATCAGACCTTCTTTCAGGTCCTGCATGCCGCCGACGTAATCGCGCACGGTGAAATCCGCCACGCTGTAATAAAGGCTGTTGATGGTGAAGTCGCGACGCTGGGCATCTTCTTCGATAGAGCCGAAGATATTGTCACGCAGTAGCATACCGTTCTGGCCGCGCTGTGACGTGGTGCGATCGGACGCGCCGGCTTCGTGGTGGCCGCGGAAGGTTGCCACTTCGATAATTTCCGGGCCAAACATCACGTGAGCCAGACGGAAACGGCGGCCAACGAGACGGCAGTTACGGAATAGTTTGCGCACCTGCTCAGGCGTGGCGCTTGTCGTCACGTCGAAATCTTTCGGTTTTTTGCCCAGCAGTAAATCACGCACTCCACCGCCTACGAGATAGGCCTCGTAGCCCGCTTTATTCAGACGATAGAGCACCTTGAGGGCATTTTCACTGATATCTTTGCGGGAAATTGTGTGCTGCTCACGCGGAATAACCGACATGTGTGGCTGTGCAATAGCATCGTTCGCCATGCTCTCTTCGCGGCTTAGCACTTTACGGCAAAAATTAGCGACTCGGGTAAAAATGGTACACCTCGTAGTGTGTTTTGTTATGAAAAAAGCGGCTAATCATAGCTCAGCGCAACGCATTTGAGAATGCTGGATTTTTGGCACTGCCGCGAGCGTCCAGTTGGCAACGGCCATTTTCAGCAGTTCGTCAATACGCAGATCCTGCCATTCGTTGGTTACATTCTGGTTGAGAAACCGCAGCGCGTCGATCAAAACAGGGCGCGGATCGCCCTCTGGCAGGGCCGGGGCGTGGTTCTGCTTTGACAATTTTAAGCCCTGCGCATTAACCGCCAGCGGCAGATGAATGTAATCCGGCGCCGTCCAGCCAAACTGGTGATAAAGCGAAATTTGTCGCACGGTGGGCTCGACCAGGTCCGCCCCGCGCACAATCTCCGTCACGCCCTGAAAACGATCGTCGACGACCACGGCCAGGTTGTAGGCGAAAAGGCCGTCACGACGGTGAATAATAAAATCCTCACGCGCCAGACGTTCATCGGCATGAATCTCACCGGAGAGGAGATCGTTAAAGCGCGTCACCGGGGAGCGCTGCTTGATGCGCACGGCGGCATTTTCCGGGGGAAGGTTGAGCGTACGACAGTGGCCATCATAGACCCCTCCTACGCTCTGGATACGGGCGCGGGTGCAGGTGCAGTTATAGGAAAGCCCCCGATCTCGAAGCCAGGCCAGACGTTCCCGATAAGCATCGTGACGTTTTGACTGCCAGAGAACCTCGTCATCCCAGTGAAGACCGTAATGTTCCAGCTGACGCAGAATAGTCTCTGCTGCACCGGGAACTTCACGCGGAGGGTCAATATCTTCAATGCGGACAAGCCATTTTCCCAGGCGGGCGCGAGCCTGCAGGTAGCTGCCGAGCGCGGCAATTAATGAGCCGAAGTGTAATTCACCGGAAGGAGATGGCGCGAAGCGCCCAATATAGTGTGATTCAGACATATCAACAGTAACAAGGCGGGAGAGACTCCCGCCTTTGGAGTGTGTAAACAGCGCTGGTGTTAACCGGCCATCTGTTTTTCGCGGATTTCGGCCAGCGTTTTACAGTCGATGCACAAATCGGCGGTTGGACGCGCTTCCAGGCGACGAATACCGATTTCAACACCGCAGGATTCGCAGTAGCCAAAATCTTCGTCTTCGACTTTTTTCAGCGTTTTCTCGATCTTTTTGATCAGTTTGCGTTCGCGGTCACGGTTACGCAGTTCGAGGCTGAACTCTTCTTCCTGAGCGGCACGGTCTACCGGATCCGGGAAGTTGGCAGCTTCATCCTGCATATGAGTAACGGTGCGATCGACTTCATCCCTGAGTTGATTACGCCATGCTTCAAGAATACGCTTGAAGTGCGACAGCTGGGCTTCGTTCATATACTCTTCGCCCGGCTTCTCTTGATACGGCTCCACCCCAGCGATGGCGAGAATACTCAGGGACGATGTTTTACGGTTTTGCCCTTCTTGCATGTTGCTTCTCCTTAACACGCACTATCGATCCCCGTGTTGGGGGAAAAATCAGGTCGCTATAAATAGCAGATGCTTTTCCGTATGGCAATTATCTAAACGTAACACTTGACAAGCCTGTGAGGAAAAGCGTATTTGCGCACGCGGCCAGAACACTTATTCGTCAATCGTCTAATCCCTTATAAGACAATGGGAAGAGAGGATCTCAGAGTCATATTATCGGCAGAAAGTTCCGCTTTATAAGCGAAAACCTCTACCCCCTGCTTTTGTGCCTCATTCAACAATTGCGCGTATTTAGGGTCAATATGGCGGGCAGGGGAGAAACGTTCAATGGCTGAATGCAACACCGCAAACAGCAATACGGCGCGTTTGCCCGCCGCCGCAACACTCATTAGCTCTCGCAGATGCTTCTGGCCACGTAGCGTTACCGCATCCGGGAAGTAGCCATTTTCCTGTTCCGCTAACGTCACTGATTTCACTTCAATATAGCACTCCGGCCTGTCTTCCGCCTGTAACATGAAGTCAATTCTGCTGCCCTCATCGCCATATTTCACTTCACTTTTATGCGTGCCATATCCCACCAGTTCGGGGATTGTGCCAAGGGTCAGCGCTTCCTTAACCAGCTGATTGGCGCGCTGGGTATTAACGCAAATAAATGCCCCGTTTTGAGTTTCGGTCATTTCCCAGGTATGGGCATATTTCCGTTTACTATTTTCTGATGTGGAATACCAGACCCTGTCACCCGGCGTCGCACATCCCGTCATGGCACCGGTATTGGGGCAGTGCAGGGTGAGCTGAACCCCTTCGGGGGTAATCACATCGGCGAGGAAGCGTTTGTAGCGTTGGATTAACGTGGCGTGCTGCAGAGGAGGACTAAACTTCATCAGAATTCCTTTCGGTGTTGCCCAGCGTCCAGCGCTGTAGCGGCGTATAGCGGGTGCGTCCCTGTGCAAAGACGGATTCATAAAGCGCGAATGTGTTGACCGGAAACGCCCAGTGAAAACCCGGCGGCGGGATGGCAATGGCCTGACCGGCATCGCGCAGCAGCGTGATATGCGGATGAAACGGCTGTGGGCTCTGATAACAGCCGCTGCGCGCCGCCTGCGCGCGCAGCATGTTCGCCAGCTGCAATAATCCGCGCGGCGGCTGGCGCGTTCCCAGCCAGACCACGCGCGAACGCAGCCACTGACCCGCGTCGTCAAGTTGCAGCGTAAATTCCGGCTGGGCAATACGCCCGGCCATTGCGGCTAATGCCCGCTGTTTTTCGGCGCTGACGTCGCCCAAAAAGGCCAGCGTCAGGTGCAGGTTAGCCGCCGCAACAGGACGGCCCGCTTCCGGCGCGAAGTTGTCAGCACGCCAGCGAACAATTTGACGCTGTATCGTGGTGGGCAATTCAATGGCAAAAAACAGCCGTTTCGACTCAGGCATACGGAGAACTCGGTAATGATATGCGCCGATGCTACAATGTACGCCGACTAATGTTAACCCTCTGGAGCTGTTAGTGTCCTCATTGCCGGTCGCCGCCGTTCTTCCTGACCTTCTCGCTGCCTTACGCCACTCCCCGCAGGTTTTGCTGAATGCCCCGACGGGGGCGGGTAAGTCCACCTGGCTGCCGCTGCAGATTCTGAAAGACGGGAACATCAGCGGGAAAATTATCCTGCTGGAGCCGCGCAGGCTGGCCGCGCGCAACGTGGCGCAGCGCCTGGCGGAGCTGCTGAATGAAAAACCGGGCGAAACGGTAGGTTACAGGATGCGTGCCGAGACCTGCGTTGGCCCGACCACGCGTCTTGAAGTGGTCACCGAGGGCATTCTTACCCGTATGCTGCAAAACGATCCGGAGCTGAACGGCGTTGGGCTGGTGATCCTGGATGAATTCCACGAGCGCAGCCTGCAGGCGGATCTGGCCCTCTCGCTGTTGCTGGACGTTCAGCAGGGGCTGCGCGACGATCTCCGGCTTTTGATAATGTCGGCCACGCTGGACAATGAGCGGCTACGGCAGGAGCTACCCGATGCGCCTGTTATCAGCTCTGAAGGGCGGGCGTTTCCCGTTGAACGCCGCTATCAACCGCTTCCGACCCATCAGCGTTTTGACGAAGCGGTCGCCATCGCAACCGCAGAACTGCTGCGTCAGGAACCCGGCTCGCTGCTTCTGTTTTTGCCGGGTGTCGGTGAGATCCAGCGCGTGCAGGAACAGCTTTCTACCCGCGTAGGCGGCGATGTGCTGCTTTGCCCGCTTTACGGCGCGCTGTCGCTGCAGGATCAGCGTAAAGCTATCCTTCCTGCCCCGGTTGGGCAGCGCAAGGTGGTGCTGGCAACCAACATTGCTGAAACCAGTTTGACCATTGAAGGTATTCGCCTGGTGGTGGATAGCGCGCAGGAGCGGGTAGCAAGCTTTGACCCGCGTACCGGGCTGACTAAACTCCTGACGCAGCGCATCAGCCAGGCGTCGATGGTGCAGCGCGCTGGCCGAGCGGGGCGTCTTGAGCCGGGTATCTGCCTGCATTTGACCAGCGCGGAACAGGCTGAACGTGCTGCACAGCAAAGCACGCCAGAAATTTTACAAAGTGATTTGTCTGGTCTGGTGATGGATCTGCTGCAGTGGGGCTGTCCGGATCCTGAACAGCTTACCTGGCTTGATTCTCCCCCTGTCGTTAACCTCGCCGCTGCGCGCACGTTGCTGACGCAGCTTGGCGCGCTGGAAGGCGAGCGTCTGACGGCGCGCGGCCAGAAAATGGCAGCGCTGGGCAACGATCCGCGTCTGGCCGCGATGCTGGTGGCTGCGCAAGGGGAAGATGAAATTGCCACGGCGGCAAAACTGGCGGCTATTCTTGAGGAGCCGCCGCGTGGAGGCAACAGCGATCTGGGGCAGGCTTTTTCGCGCAATCAGGGAAACTGGCAGCAGCGGGCGCAGCAGTTGTGCAAACGCCTGAATAGCCGGGGAGGAGCGCCTGACAGCGATAAGATTGCCTTCCTGCTGGCCCAGGGCTTCCCTGACAGGATTGCGCGTCGGCGCGTGCTGGACGGTCGCTACCAGCTGGCAAACGGCATGGGTGCGATGCTGTACAGCGATGACGCCCTGACGCGTCATGAGTGGCTGATTGCGCCGCTCCTGCTGCAGGGCAGCCATTCTCCGGATGCGCGTATCCTGCAGGCGATAGCCGTAGATATTGACGCCCTGACGCGTACCTGTCCGCAACTGCTTCAGCAATCTGATACCGTGGAGTGGGATGACGCCCAGGGCACGCTTAAGGCGTTTCGTCGCAGCCGGATTGGAAAGCTGACGCTTGGAACGAAGCCGCTGGCGAAGCCGTCGGAAGAAGAGCTCCATCAGGCCATGCTGAACGGCATTCGGGAAAAAGGGCTGAACGCCCTGAACTGGACGCCGGAAGCGGATCAGTACCGCATTCGTCTGCACTGCGCCGCGAAGTGGCTACCGGAATACGGTTGGCCTGCGGTGGATGACGAGACGCTGCTTGCTACGCTTGAGCGCTGGCTGCTGCCGCAAATGAGCGGCGTACACTCCCTGCGAGCCCTTAAGGCGCTTGATGTTAAGACCGCGTTACAGAATTTACTGGACTGGTCATTACGTCAACGTCTGGATAGTGAACTGCCAGGGCATTACACTGTGCCGACCGGAAGCCGGATTGCCATCCGTTATCATGAGGATAATCCGCCGGCGCTGGCGGTTCGGATGCAGGAAATGTTTGGTGAAGCCACCACGCCGTCCATTGCGGAAGGGCGCATGCCGTTAGTGCTTGAGCTGCTGTCCCCTGCGCATCGTCCATTGCAAATCACCCGAGATTTGGGGGCGTTCTGGGCGGGAAGCTACCGTGAAGTGCAGAAAGAGATGAAGGGGCGATACCCCAAACATGTCTGGCCGGACGATCCGGCGAATACGGCGCCGACGCGGCGAACAAAGAAATATTCGTGAAAGGGGAGTGCGGCCTGATGCCCTCACCCCGCCCCTCTCCTGCGGGGAGAGGGAGAAAACACATTTTGAGAGATTTCTTCTTTCACAGGCCTGTGAAAGAAAAGAAAATCTGGCCTTTGCGCCTGAAAGTTGCGGAGAAAAAGCATGGCGGGGAATGACCGCGAGCCAATAGGACGTAAGGGAAAACCAGCGCGTCCGGCGAAAGAAAAGGTAAGCCGTCGTCGCCTCAGAGATGAGGACTATGACGATGACTATGAAGACGATTATGAGGATGAAGAACCGATGCCGCGTAATGGAAAAGGCAAAGGGCGTAAGCCTCGGGGCAAGCGCGGCTGGTTCTGGCTGCTGCTGAAGCTGTTTATTGTTTTTGTCGTGCTGATGGCGATTTACGGCGTGTATCTCGATCAGAAGATCCGCAGCCGTATCGACGGTAAAGTCTGGCAGCTACCTGCGGCAGTGTATGGCCGTATGGTGAACCTTGAGCCAGATATGTCCATCACTAAGAACGAGATGGTTAAACTGCTGGAAGCCACCCAGTATCGTCAGGTGTCAAAAATGACGCGCCCTGGCGAATTTACCGTGCAGTCGAACAGCATTGAGATGATCCGTCGTCCGTTTGATTTCCCGGACAGCAAAGAGGGTCAGGTGCGCGCGCGTCTGACCTTTGACGGCGATCGTCTGGATACCATCGAGAACATGGATAACAACCGTCAGTTCGGTTTCTTCCGTCTCGATCCGCGTCTGATCACCATGCTTTCGTCAGCAAACGGCGAGCAGCGTCTGTTCGTGGCGCGTAATGGCTTCCCGGATCTGCTGGTCGATACCCTGCTGGCAACCGAAGACCGTCACTTCTACGAGCACGATGGCATCAGCCTCTACTCGATTGGTCGTGCGGTGCTGGCTAACCTGACTGCCGGTCGGACCGTGCAGGGGGCGAGTACGCTGACCCAGCAGCTGGTGAAGAACTTGTTCCTCTCCAGCGAACGCTCTTACTGGCGCAAAGCGAACGAAGCCTACATGGCCGTGCTGATGGATGCGCGCTACAGCAAGGATCGTATCCTTGAGCTGTACATGAACGAGGTCTACCTCGGTCAGAGCGGCGATAACGAAATCCGCGGCTTCCCGCTGGCGAGCCTGTACTACTTTGGTCGCCCGGTGGAAGAGCTGAGCCTGGACCAGCAGGCGCTGCTGGTGGGCATGGTGAAAGGGGCGTCCATTTATAACCCGTGGCGTAACCCGAAACTTGCGCTGGAGCGTCGTAACCTGGTGCTGCGTCTGCTGCAACAACAGCAGGTGATCGACCAGGAGCTGTACGACATGCTGAGCGCGCGTCCACTCGGGGTTCAGCCGCGCGGTGGGGTGATCTCGCCTCAGCCTGCGTTTATGCAGCTGGTGCGTCAGGAGCTGCAAAGCAAGCTTGGCGATAAGGTCAAAGATCTCTCCGGCGTGAAGATCTTCACCACCTTTGACTCCGTGGCGCAGGATGCGGCAGAAAAAGCAGCGGTAGAAGGCATTCCGGCGCTGAAGAAACAGCGTAAGCTCTCCGATCTGGAAACCGCGATGGTGGTGGTTGACCGTAACACTGGCGAAGTTCGCGCGATGGTGGGCGGTGCCGAGCCGCAGTTTGCTGGCTATAACCGCGCCATGCAGGCGCGTCGCTCAATCGGTTCTCTGGCAAAACCAGCAACCTATCTCACTGCCCTGAGTCAGCCAAATCAGTATCGCCTGAATACCTGGATTGCGGATGCGCCGATCTCCCTGCGCCAGCCCAACGGCCAGGTCTGGTCACCGCAGAACGATGATAAACAGTTCAGCGGGCAGGTCATGCTGGTGGATGCGTTGACCCGTTCCATGAACGTGCCAACGGTGAACCTGGGCATGTCGCTGGGACTGCCAGCGATTGTCGATACCTGGCAAAAACTTGGCGTGGCGAAAGATCAGCTGCACCCGGTACCGGCGATGATCCTGGGCGCGCTTAACCTGACGCCGATCGAAGTGGCGCAGGCGTTCCAGACCATTGCCAGCGGGGGTAACCGCGCGCCGCTGTCTGCCCTGCGTTCGGTGATTGCCGAAGATGGCTCCGTACTGTATCAGAGCTTCCCTCAGGCGGAGCGTGCAGTTCCTGCTCAGGCCGCCTATATGACGCTGTGGACGATGCAGCAGGTAGTGCAGCGCGGTACCGGGCGTCAGCTGGGTGCGAAGTATCCGGGCCTGCATCTGGCAGGTAAGACCGGGACCACCAACAATAACGTCGATACCTGGTTTGCCGGGATTGATGGCCGTGAAGTGGTGATCACCTGGGTAGGCCGCGATAACAACCAGCCGACCAAGCTGTACGGGGCGAGCGGGGCGATGTCGATTTACCAGCGCTATCTGGCAAATCAGTCCCCGGTGCCGCTGAACCTTGTCGCGCCGGAAGATATCGTCGATATGGGCGTGGACAGCTCCGGTAATTTCGTCTGCGGCGGCGGGATGCGTACGCTCCCTGTCTGGACCGCAAACCCGGACTCGCTGTGCCAGCAAAGCCAGCCAGAACAGCCAACGGGTAACCCGTTCGACCAGTCTTCTCAGCCACAGCAGCCGCAGCAGCAACAGCCGCAGCAGCAGAATGAGAAGAAAGAAAGCGACGGTGTTGCGGGCTGGATTAAAGACATGTTCGGCGGTAACTAACCTTGTAAAGCCCTCTTCCCCGGAAGGGGGTTTTTTTTACCCGTAGACCTCATTTCGTTAACCCTCGTTTTAACTCTGATTAACCCTTCGTTTTCTCTTGATGATTTCTTAAACCCTTAATTCTCATAGGGCCGCTTACTGCTTGCTATGCAACCAGCGTTTCGCATATTATTCTGGCGCTCATAATAATAATTCTCGTTTACGTTATCATTCACTTTCACATCAGAGATTCAACATGGCGCTTTCCAATACTGCTCAGCCAATGAACACGTCGCTGCGTAAACTCGCGGTCGTCGTCGCTACAGCGGTTGCCGGCATGTCAACTTATGCACATGCTGCCGAAACCCCGAAAAAAGAAGAAACCATTACGGTAA
This sequence comes from Enterobacter sp., assembly GCF_977039595.1. Classification (NCBI taxonomy): domain Bacteria; kingdom Pseudomonadati; phylum Pseudomonadota; class Gammaproteobacteria; order Enterobacterales; family Enterobacteriaceae; genus Enterobacter; species Enterobacter sp. The sequence continues at coordinate 49,263 of NZ_CDRQYH010000001.1, read as the reverse complement.
CAGCAGCTCCTGCGGCACAGGAAAGTGCCTGGGGCCCTGCTGCTACCATCGCCGCAAGGCAATCCGCGACCGGAACCAAAACGGATACCCCTATTCAAAAGGTTCCGCAGTCTATTTCTGTCGTCACTGCCGAAGAGATGGCGCTGCATCAGCCGCGCTCGGTGAAAGAAGCCCTGAGCTATACGCCGGGCGTTGCGGTAGGCACGCGCGGTGCGTCTAACACCTATGACTATCTGATTATTCGCGGCTTCGCAGCCGATGGTCAGACGCAGAATAACTACCTCGACGGCATGAAAATGCAGGGGAACTTCTATAACGACGCGGTGATTGATCCGTATATGCTGGAGCGCGCCGAGATCATGCGCGGTCCGGTTTCCGTTCTGTACGGCAAAAGCAGCCCTGGCGGGTTGCTGAACATGGTCAGTAAGCGCCCAACAACCGAGCCCCTGAAAGAGATCCAGTTCAAAGTGGGCACGGACAGCCTGTTCCAGACCGGGTTCGACTTTAGCGATGCAATCGACGATGACGGCGTTTACTCTTACCGTTTAACGGGCGTTGCGCGTTCTAATAATTCCCAGCAGGAAGGTAAGGGCGAGCAGCGTTACGCCATCGCGCCATCGTTCTCCTGGCGTCCGGATGATAAAACCACCTTCACGTTCCTCTCCTATTTCCAGAACGAGCCTGAAACGGGCTACTACGGCTGGCTGCCAAAAGAGGGAACGGTTGATCCGCTGCCGAACGGCGATCGTCTGCCGACGAACTTCAACGAAGGCGCGAAGAACAATACCTATTCCCGTAACCAGAAAATGGTGGGATACAGCTTCGACCACGAGTTCAACGATACCTTTACCGTGCGTCAGAACCTGCGCTATGCGCAGAATAAAACTTCCCAAAACAGCGTCTACGGCTACGGCATGTGTTCCGATCCGCTCTACTCGAGTAATCCGGCATCCAGCCCTTGCGCGAGCGTTCCTCAGTCGCAGTGGGGTCATACGCTGACTCGCCAGTATGTGATCGATAATGAGAAGCTGGAAAACTTCACTGTTGATACGCAGTTGCAGAGCAAGTTCGCGACAGGTTCACTCGATCATACTCTGCTGACTGGGGTGGATTTCATGCGCATGCGTAATGACATCGACTCGTGGTTCGGCTATGCCGGTTCCGTTGCGCCATCTGATATCTATAACCTCGATCGTAGCGATTTCGATTTCGGTTCACATCCTGGACCGTCAGGTGCCTATCAGGTGTTGAACAAGCAAAAACAGACCGGCGTTTACGCTCAGGATCAAATTGAGTGGGACAAAGTCCTGGTAACCCTGGGCGGTCGTTATGACTGGGCCGATCAGGAATCCTACAACCGCGTGACGAACACCACCTCCAAACGTGATGATACCCAGTTCACCTGGCGCGGTGGCGTTAACTACCTGTTTGATAACGGTGTAACCCCGTACTTTAGCTATAGCGAGTCGTTTGAACCGGCTTCTCAGACCGGAGCGAACGGCAACGTCTTTGCACCGTCTAAAGGCAAACAGTACGAAGCGGGCGTGAAATACGTGCCGAACGATCGTCCGATCGTCGTCACCGGTGCGTTGTACCAGTTGACCAAAACCAACAACCTGATGGCGGACCCGGCGGGCTCCTTCTTCTCGGTACAGGGCGGTGAAATCCGCGCGCGTGGCGTAGAGGTGGAAGCGAAAGCGGCCCTGTCTGCGAGCGTTAACCTGGTAGGTTCTTATACCTATACCGATGCCGAATACACCACAGACACCACTTATAAAGGCAACACGCCTGCTCAGGTTCCAAAACACATGGCATCGCTGTGGGGTGATTACACGCTGTTTGACGGTGCGCTGTCTGGCCTGACGCTGGGTACCGGCGTGCGTTACACGGGTTCAAGCTATGGCGATCCGGCGAACTCCTTCAAAGTAGGCAGCTACACCGTTGTCGATGCGCTGGTCAGATACGATCTGGCACGCGTTGGCATGGCTGGCTCAAACGTCGCGCTACACGTGAACAACCTGTTCGATCGTGAGTACGTTGCCAGCTGCTTTAATACTTACGGCTGCTTCTGGGGTGCTGAACGTCAGGTTGTTGCCACCGCGACCTTCCGCTTCTAATCTCTCTTCGGGCACGGTTCGCCGTGCCCTTTTTATTTAAGTTGGCTGATATGCAGGATAATCAAACGCAACCCGACACCACCTTTACGCTTAACCATCTCTCCTTTCGCGTACCCGGGCGCACCTTGCTGCATCCGCTCTCTTTGACGTTTCCCGCAGGTAAAGTCACTGGCCTGATTGGTCATAACGGTTCCGGTAAATCTACGCTGCTCAAGATGCTGGGGCGCCATCAGCCGCCTTCTGAAGGCGATATTCTGCTGGATGACCAGCCGCTGGAAAGCTGGAGCAGCAAAGCGTTTGCCCGCAAAGTGGCCTATCTGCCGCAGCAGCTGCCGCAGGCGGAAGGGATGACGGTGCGTGAGCTGGTGGCAATTGGGCGTTATCCCTGGCACGGGGCGCTTGGGCGCTTTGGCGTTGCTGACAGAGAGAAAGTGGAAGAGGCGATTGCGCTGGTCGGGCTGAAACCGCTGGCGCACCGTCTGGTGGATAGCCTGTCCGGCGGCGAACGCCAGCGCGCGTGGATTGCGATGCTGGTGGCGCAGGACAGCCGCTGCCTGCTGTTGGATGAGCCAACCTCCGCGCTGGATATCGCCCATCAGGTCGACGTCCTGGCGCTGGTGCATCGCCTGAGCCAGCAGCGTGGCCTGACGGTCATTGCGGTCCTGCACGATATCAACATGGCCGCCCGCTATTGTGACTACCTCGTCGCGCTGCGCGGGGGCGAGATGATTGCCCAGGGTACACCATCCGATCTGATGCGCAGCGAAACGCTGGAACATATTTACGGTATTCCGATGGGTATTCTGCCTCACCCGGCCGGGGCTGCACCGGTGAGCTTTGTCTACTGATGCTGAATAACACACGCATTAGCCGCCGTCGCCTGCTGACGGCGATGGCCCTTTCACCGCTGCTGTTAAAAATGAATACGGCGCGTGCTGCCACCGTCGATCCGCACCGTATTGTGGCCCTGGAATGGCTGCCGGTCGAACTGATGATGGCGCTCGGCGTCACGCCCTACGGCGTCGCGGACATTCCCAACTATAACCTCTGGGTGAACGAGCCGAAGCTGCCGGACTCGGTGATCGACGTCGGCCTGCGAACTGAGCCAAATCTCGAACTGCTCACCCAGATGAAACCCTCGTACCTGTTCTGGTCTGCGGGCTACGGTCCCTCAGAGGAGGTCATGGCGCGCATTGCGCCCGGGCGCGGATTCGCTTTCAGCGACGGTAAAAAACCGCTTGCCGTAGCGAAAAATTCGATTAACGAGATGGCGCATTTCCTCAACCGCGAGGCGGAGGCCAAAAAACACCTCGACGAATTTGATGCCCTGATCGACTCCCTGAAGCCGCGCTTTGCTCACCGGGGCGATCGTCCGCTGCTGATGGTGACGCTGCTGGATGCCCGCCATATGCTGGTCTTCGGTAAAAACTGTCTGTTCCAGGAGGTGCTGGACAGCTTCGGCATTCGTAATGCCTGGGAAGGGGAGATGACGTTCTGGGGCAGTACCGCCGTGGGTATCGACCGTCTGGCGGCGTTTCGCGACGTGGACGTGCTGTGTTTCGACCACGGCAACGAACGCGACATGCAAACCCTGATGGCGACTCCGCTCTGGCAGGCGATGCCGTTTGTGCGCGAGAAGCGCTTCCAGCGCGCTCCGGCGGTCTGGTTCTACGGCGCGACGCTGTCGGCCATGCATTTTGCCCGCGTGCTTGATAACGCTCTGGGAGGTAAAGCATGAGTACGCGTATCGCCCGTTTCCCGGCGCTTCTGCTGATGCTGATTTTTCTTGCCGCGCTGGCGTTAACCGGGTTCAACCTCTCTACAGCGTTACCACGCGCGCAGTGGGGGGCCGCTCTGGCCTCGCCGGATATCGACAATATTCAGCAGATGCTGTTCCACTACAGCCTGCTGCCGCGTCTGGCAATCTCCCTGTTAGTCGGTGCCGGTTTAGGGCTGGTGGGCGTGCTGTTCCAGCAGGTTTTACGTAACCCGCTGGCAGAGCCAACCACGCTCGGCGTCGCGACCGGCGCGCAGCTTGGGATCACCATCACCACGCTGTGGGCGCTGCCGGGAGCGTTAACCTCGCAGTTTGCAGCACTCGCGGGGGCGTGCGTGGTGGGCGCGCTGGTCTTTGGCGTGGCCTGGGGCAAACGCCTTTCTCCCGTGACGCTTATCCTGGCCGGGCTGGTGGTGAGCCTGTACTGCGGGGCGATTAACCAGCTGCTGGTGTTGTTCCATCACGATCGGCTGCAAAGCATGTTCCTGTGGAGTACCGGCACGCTCACCCAGACCGACTGGAGCGTTGTGCTGCGCCTGTGGCCGCAGCTGGCTGGCGGTGTCGTGCTGACGCTGCTGCTCCTGCGCCCTCTGACGCTCATGGGGCTGGACGATGGCGTGGCGCGCAATCTCGGTCTGGCCCTGTCGCTGGCTCGTCTGGCGGCGCTGACGCTGGCGATCGTATTGAGCGCCCTGCTGGTGAACGCGGTCGGCATTATCGGGTTTATTGGCCTGTTTGCGCCGCTGCTGGCGAAAATGCTCGGCGCGCGTCGCCTGCTGGCGCGTCTGATGCTGGCGCCGCTCATTGGGGCGCTGATCCTCTGGCTTTCCGATCAGCTCATTCTCTGGATGGCGCAGGTATGGAGGGAAGTGTCTACTGGCTCTGTGACCGCGCTTATCGGGGCGCCGCTGCTGCTGTGGCTGCTCCCGCGCCTGCGCAGCATGAGCGCACCGGCGATGGACGCTGGCGACAAAGTCTACGCTGAACGTCAGTCGGTGCTGTGGTTTAGCCTTGCCGGTCTGGCGGTGCTGATTATCGCCTCGTTCGCGGCGCTATCATTCGGCCGCGATGCCTCGGGCTGGCACTGGGCAACGGGCGATTTACTCAACGACCTGCTGCAGTGGCGCTGGCCGCGTATCTTTGCTGCGCTGATCGCAGGGGTAATGCTGGCGGTAGCGGGGTGCATTATTCAGCGTCTTACCGGCAACCCGATGGCGAGTCCGGAAGTGCTTGGGATCAGCTCTGGCGCCGCCTTTGGCGTGGTGCTGATGCTGTTCTTTGTGCCGGGCAATGCGTTTGGCTGGCTGATGCCTGCCGGCAGTCTCGGTGCGGCAGTTACGCTGCTGATTATCCTGATTGCCGCCGGTCGCGGCGGGTTTTCACCGCACCGCATGCTGCTGGCGGGAATGGCGCTCAGCACCGCGTTCACGATGCTGCTGATGATGCTGCAGGCGAGCGGCGATCCGCGTATGGCGAAGATTCTGACCTGGATTTCCGGCTCAACGTATGGCGCCACCGGCAGCCAGGTGATCTGGTCCGGGATGGTGATGGTCGTGCTGCTGGCGATGGTGCCGCTGTGCCGACGCTGGCTGACTATTCTGCCGCTCGGCGGCGAAAGCGCGCGTGCGGTGGGAATGGCGCTGACGCCAGCGCGTGTGGCCTTGCTGCTGCTGGCGGCGTGCCTGACGGCGACGGCAACCCTGACGATTGGACCGCTGAGCTTTGTCGGGTTAATGGCGCCGCACATTGCCAGAATGATGGGATTTCGCCGGACGATGCCGCATATTGTTATGTCGGCCCTGACGGGCGGGGTCATGCTGGTGTTTGCGGACTGGTGCGGAAGAATGGTGTTGTTCCCGTATCAGATCCCGGCGGGTCTGCTGTCGACCTTTATCGGTGCGCCGTACTTTATTTATCTGTTGAGAAAGCAGAGTCGGTAATAAAAGCAAACGGCAATCTTTAGATTGCCGTTTTAGTGTTTGCTCCCTCTCCCCGTGGGAGAGGGGGGGAGGGCATCAAGCCGCACATCTTACAGCTTCGCAAACACCTTACGCGCGGCGTCGATGGTGTTGTTGATATCATCTTCGCTGTGCGCCACGGACATAAAGCCCGCTTCGAACGCTGACGGTGCCAGATACACGCCTTCTTCCAGCATCAGGTGGAAGAAGCGCTTGAAGCGCTCAACGTCGCACTTCACCACGTCCTGATAGCAGGTCACGGTTTTCGCGTCGGTGAAGAAAATCCCGAACATCCCGCCTACGTGGTTAACCACCAGCGGAATGCCGGCCTCTTCTGCCGCTTCCAGCAGGCCGTTTGCCAGCTGCGTGGTACGGTCGGTCAGGGTTTCGTGAATGCCTGGCTGAGCCACTTCGGTCAGGCATGCAAAGCCCGCCGCCATGGCGATTGGGTTACCGGAGAGCGTGCCCGCCTGGTAAACCGGGCCGGTTGGCGCCAGAGCTTCCATCACGTCCTTACGACCACCGAATGCGCCGACTGGCATGCCGCCGCCGATGATTTTGCCGAGGCAGGTCAGGTCCGGCTCGACGTCGTAGTAAGACTGGGCACCCGCCAGCGCCACGCGGAAGCCGGTCATGACTTCATCGATGATCAGCAGCGCGCCGAACTCGTCGCACAGGGCACGCAGACCCGGCAGGAAATCAGGCTGCGGTGGAATGCAGTTCATGTTGCCCGCAACTGGCTCAACGATGATGCAGGCGATCTCCTGCGGATACTGCTCGAACGCCGCGCGAACGGTGTCCAGATCGTTGTAGGTGCAGGTCAGGGTATGCTTCGCGAAATCTGCCGGTACGCCCGGGGAGTTCGGCTGGCCGAGCGTCAGCGCGCCGGAACCGGCTTTCACCAGCAGGCAGTCCGCATGACCGTGGTAACAGCCTTCAAACTTGATGATTTTATCGCGGCCGGTAAAACCGCGCGCCAGGCGGATGGCGCTCATGGTGGCTTCGGTACCGGAGTTCACCATACGCACCATGTCCATGGTAGGCACCAGTTCGGTAACCAGCTCCGCCATTTTCACTTCCATTTCGGTTGGCGCACCGAAGCTCAGGCCGCGCTGGGCGGCTTCAATTACCGCGTTACGAATTGCCGGGTGGTTGTGACCCAGCACCATCGGGCCCCAGGAGCCGACGTAATCGATATAGGCTTTGCCATCGACATCATACAGATACGCGCCGTCAGCACGTTCGATAAACAGCGGCGTACCGCCCACGCCGGTGAAGGCGCGCACAGGTGAGTTCACGCCACCCGGAATAAGCTCGCGGGCTGCACTGTAGAGGTTTTCAGACTTGCTCATGGCGTCGTTCCTGGTTCGTATAAAATGGTTAAGCCCACTATTCTAAGTGATTCGGGGTAGGTTATGAAATTTTTAGCCGGGTAATGCTTTAAGATTTGTTAAGTAATTTTCAGGAGACGGTAGGGCAGTCTCTGGTAAAATCCTCGCGGCTTTTTGTATGACGAATAAGAACAGGACATGAAATCAGATTCTCCGTCTTTTGAAGAACAACAGTTTACGCGCGCCCAGCACCGAATCAGCATTCGGCGGCTGCTTAACCGCGATAAAACGCCGCTGGCGATCCTGCTGGCTGCTGCCGTGGTGGGAACACTCGCCGGGCTGGTGGGCGTGGCTTTTGAAAAAGCGGTTAATGCCGTGCTCAACTGGCGAGTGGGCACCGTGGCCGGTTTCGCCAATAGCGAATGGCTGGTCTGGGTGTGGGCATTCGGGCTGTCTGCGCTGTTTGCCATGGTGGGGTATTTTCTGGTGCGTAAATTCGCGCCGGAAGCGGGGGGATCGGGCATCCCGGAAATTGAAGGCGCGCTGGAGGAGCTGCGTCCGGTGCGCTGGTGGCGTGTGATTCCGGTTAAATTCATCGGCGGCATGGGAACTCTGGGCGCGGGCATGGTGCTTGGGCGGGAAGGACCCACGGTACAGCTGGGGGGAAACGTCGGCCGCATGGTAGGCGATCTGTTTCGGATGCGCAGCGCCGAAGCGCGCCATACGCTGCTGGCAACCGGCGCGGCGGCGGGGCTTTCAGCCGCGTTTAACGCGCCGCTGGCGGGCATTTTGTTCATCATCGAAGAGATGCGCGCGCAGTTTCGCTACAACCTGATCTCGATTAAAGCGGTGTTTACCGGCGTCATTATGTCGAGCATCGTGTTTCGCATTTTTAATGGCGAGGGCGCGGTTATTGAGGTGGGTAAACTGACCAACGCGCCGGTCAACACCCTGTGGCTTTATCTGATCCTCGGCATGATTTTTGGCGTGGTGGGTCCGCTGTTTAACACCTTTATCCTGCGCGCTCAGGATATGTTCCAGCTCATTCACGGCGGCAACACGACGAAATGGGTGCTGATGGGGGGGCTGCTGGGCGGCATGTGCGGCGTGCTTGGGTTCATCGAGCCGAATGCCGCGGGCGGCGGGTTCGGGCTGATTCCCATTGCGGCTGCGGGGAATTTCAGCGTGGGCCTGCTGCTGTTTATGTTTATTTCAAGAGTCATCACGACGGTGCTGTGCTTCTCCTCCGGCGCGCCCGGCGGGATTTTCGCCCCGATGCTGGCGCTGGGTACGCTGCTCGGGACCGCGTTTGGTATGGCGGCTGAAGCGGGGTTTCCCGCCTATCATCTTGACGCCGGGACGTTTGCCATCGCCGGAATGGGGGCGCTGCTGGCCGCGTCCCTTCGTGCGCCGTTGACCGGGATCGTGCTGGTACTGGAGATGACGGACAATTACCAGCTCATTTTGCCAATGATCATTACCTGTCTCGGCGCGACACTATTAGCCCAGTTCCTGGGTGGAAAACCGTTATACTCCACCATCCTTGCGCGTACCCTGGCGAAACAAGAGGCGGAGCGGGCCGCCGCGCAGAATACTTGAATGAATTACCAGGGTATTAGATAATGACGAAAAGAATTGGGTGAATTTTACCCAATAGCAGTATTCATGGGAGCATAAGATGAGTGATGACGTAGCTGTGCCGCTGGAATTTACCGAAGCAGCAGCCAATAAAGTGAAAACCCTGATTGCCGACGAAGACAATCCGGATCTGAAACTGCGTGTTTATATTACCGGTGGTGGCTGCAGCGGCTTCCAGTATGGTTTTACCTTTGACGACCAGGTTAACGATGGCGATATGACTATCGAGAAACAGGGCGTCGCGCTGGTGGTTGACCCGATGAGCCTGCAATATCTGGTGGGCGGTTCGGTGGATTACACCGAGGGTCTGGAAGGTTCGCGCTTTGTGGTCACTAACCCGAATGCGACAAGCACCTGTGGGTGTGGATCTTCGTTCAGTATCTAAGAGAGTGCGGGCTGATGCCCTCACTCCGGCCCTCTCTCACAGGGAGAGGGAGAAATACTAAAAACGGTAACCTGACGGTTACCGTTTTGCTTTTATCTTGCATTATCATCCAGCGCAAACGTCGGCAGCTTCAGGTGCCAGCGTATCGCCGCTAAACGTATCACCAGCGTCACGACCATCCCCAGCATTGCGGCGTTTTCCAGCGGAATTGCAAAGGTGTAGTACGCGGTCGCGTGGACAATGCCGCCCGCAATACAGGCCGTCGCGTAAATTTCAGTACGCAGGATCATCGGCACTTCACGCGCCAGAATGTCGCGAATGATGCCGCCGCCCACGCCGGTTAATACGCCCATGCAGATTGCCACCATCGGACCGGTGCCCGCATTAAACGCCTTATTGACGCCAATACCGACAAACACGGCCAGACCGACGGCATCCAGTACCGGCAATATCCATTTTGGTAATCGGCGGGGCTGGCGAACCAGCACAATGGTTAACAGGCAGGTGACCATTGCGACCACCAGATCGGTCGGATCTTTCACCCAAAACACCGGCCCATTCGCCAGCGCCATATCGCGGATAGTCCCGCCGCCGACGGCGGTCACAACGCCCAGCACCAACACGCCAAACGGATCCATGCGTAGTTTTCCGGCGAGCAGGACGCCGGAGATAGCAAAAACGGCTGTGCCAAGAATATCCAGCCAATAAACGAGCATCGTTAAATCCTCGAAAAGGGTCTTATGTTAGTGACTCTCTGCCAGCGCGGCACAGAGCTGTTTTGCGGCGAGGATAATACGCGGGCTGGCGCGTTCAAACCAGTCGCTGTTGAGAGGTATCACCGGTATTTTTAGCTGCCTTTGCCAGAATTGCTCAATTTTGGGAATTTCGCTCGCATTTCCGACCACGACGATGGCCTGTGGCTGGCGCGCCAGAACCTGCTCACGGCTTACCTGAGGCCACGGCACCCGGCTGGCTGCAAAGATGTTTTCACCGCCACAGACTTCCAGCACCTGGTTCTGAATCGACCCTTTCCCGGTGGTAAACAGCGGCTGGCTGCCAAACTGAAGGAAGATGCGCTTTTTAACAGGGGTATCGTATCGGGATTTCAGCGCCGCATAGTCGCTCAGCATCTGTTTTGCCGCGGCCTCTGCTTTTTTGGGCGTAGGGCTATAGGGTGCCAGGGCGCGGAGCGCCTGAGCGACCTGCTCAATGCTGACGGCATCTATCCACATCACTTTTATGCCGAGGGAAGTGAGCTGGTTGACCTGCCGCTCGGCGTTGCCGCCACGCCAGGCCAGCACGAGATCCGGTTTAAGCGCCACGATGCGCTCAAGGTTCATCCCCTGCCAGGTTGCTACTTGTTCAATACCCGCGGCCTGCGGTGGGTAATCCGAAAAGCTGCTCACGCCAACGGGGGTGATCCCGGCGGCAAATGCCAGTTCCGTATTCGCGGGAGAGAGGGTAATTACGCGCGGTAGCGCATAGAGCCACAGCGGTGCGAAAAGAAGCAGGGCGGCAAGCGCCCTGAGGGTATGTTTAGCCACGTGCCAGATTCTGCACCAGGCGTTCCACCATCACGGTGGACTGTTTTGCCGCAACGGTCAGAAACTCGTCGAAGCTGATGTGGGACTGCTGGTCTGCCACGTCAGAGATGGCGCGAACCACCACAAACGGTACGCTGAAGTTATGGCAAACGTGAGCAATCGCGGTCGCTTCCATCTCAACGGCTACCGCCTGAGGGAAGTTATGACGGATTTTCGCCAGACCCACGGAACCATTGATGAACGCATCACCGCTGACAATCAGACCGCGTACCGCGTTGAGGTTGAGCTCTGTAATGCAGGTCTCTGCCGCCGCAATCAGTTTGTCGTCAGCCTTAAATCCTGCCGGGCAGCCAGGAAGCTGGCCGTACTCGTAACCGAACGCGGTGACGTCCGCATCGTGATAGCGCGCTTCGTCGGAAACAACGATATCACCCACCTTCAGCGTCGGCGCCAGGCCGCCCGCAGAGCCGGTATTAATGATTACGTCCGGCTTGCAGCGCTCAAGCAGCAGGGTGGCACCCAGCGCCGCAGCGACTTTACCGATGCCTGATTTCAGCAGAGCCACGTCAACACCGTTTAGCTGACCGGTATAGATCTCACAACCACCCAGAGAGAGGGTCTGACGGTTCTCAATTTTGTCACGCAGGAGCGTAACTTCTTCTTCCATTGCACCAATAATGCCGATTTTCATAGATTTACTCGCGATGTGCCTTGTTAAGATGCATAGTCTATCATGCGGTTAAGGGGAAACGCATTCTCATGCGGGGGAGCACATGTCACCAATCGATTTTCGCACCAAAATTAACTGGCACCGACGTTTCCGTTCGCCGCAGGGCGACAAGAGCGAACATGAGATCCTGCGTATCTTCGAAAGCGATCGCGGGCGGATCGTTAACTCGCCCGCCATCCGCCGTCTGCAGCAAAAGACCCAGGTCTTTCCGCTGGAACGTAACGCCGCGGTGCGCACGCGTTTAACCCACTCCATGGAGGTGCAGCAGGTCGGGCGCTACATTGCGAAGGAGGTTTTGAGCCGTCTTAAAGAGCAGCGTTTACTAGAAACCTATGGTCTGGACGAGCTGACGGGGCCTTTTGAGAGCATCGTTGAGATGGCCTGCCTGATGCATGACATCGGCAACCCGCCTTTCGGTCACTTTGGTGAGGCGGCTATCAATGACTGGTTTAAACAACGGCTTTACCCTTCGGATGCGGTGAGCCAGCCGCTGAGCGACGATCGCTGCATCGTACGCGATTTACGCCTGCGTGAAGGCGAAGAGGGGCTGAACGATCTGCGCCGCAAGGTACGTCAGGATCTCTGTCATTTTGAGGGCAACGCGCAGGGGATCCGTCTGGTCCACTCCCTGATGCGCATGAACCTGACCTGGGCACAGGTCGGCTGCATTCTAAAATATACGCGCCCCGCGTGGTGGATGGGGGATCCCCCCGCGTCCCACAGTTATTTAATGAAAAAACCGGGCTATTACCTTTCCGAAGAGGCCTATATTGAGCGGCTGCGTAAAGAACTTTCATTGACGCCAAACGGTCGTTTTCCATTGACCTGGATTATGGAAGCCGCCGATGATATCTCCTATTGCGTGGCCGATCTGGAAGATGCCGTTGAGAAAAGAATTTTCAGCGTCGAGGAGCTTTATCAGCATCTTTATGCGGCCTGGGGTACTCACGAAAAAGGCTCGCTGTTTGCGCAGGTTGTAGAAAATGCCTGGGAAAAATCGCGGTCAAATACATTAAGCCGCAGTACGGAAGACCAGTTCTTTATGTATTTGCGGGTCAATACATTAAATAAACTGGTGCCATACGCGGCGTCGCGCTTTATTGATAATTTGCCGCTCATTTTCAGCGGGGAATTCAACCACGCGCTGCTGGAAGATGACAGCAGTTTCAGCCAGCTCCTTGAGCTCTATAAACATGTTGCGATGCGGCATGTATTCAGCCATCCGGATGTCGAGCAGCTAGAGCTGCAGGGCTATCGGGTAATCAGTGGGTTGCTGGAAATTTATTCCCCATTGCTCCAGCTTTCGGTCGACGAATTCAGCGAGCTGGTGGAACACGAGCGCGTGCGCAGAATACCCATCGAATCGCGGCTTTATCAAAAACTCTCTACCCGGCATCGTCTGGCGTATGTCGAAGCGATTGGCAAGGTGGAACGCAACTCTCCCGAATGGCCAGTGATGGAATATTATTATCGCTGCCGTCTTATCCAGGACTATATCAGCGGAATGACGGATTTGTATGCCTGGGATGAATACCGCAAGCTGATGGCGGTGGAATAATCCCGGAGTTTTGTAAAGACGACCAATAAATTTTTACCTTTTCCATAAACTTATCGCCGGAACTAAGCGGTATAAAACGAATCTGAGTTACACAGCAATTTTGCGTTACCTGTAAATCGAGATTGAGAAACATGAAAAAAACCACATTAGCAATGAGTGCACTGGCTCTGAGTTTAGGTTTAGCGCTGTCTCCTCTGACTGCTACTGCAGCCGAGACCGCGTCGTCGGCAGCAACCGCGCAGCAGATGCCAAGCCTGGCACCGATGCTCGAAAAAGTGATGCCATCGGTGGTGAGTATTAACGTTGAGGGCAGTACGACCGTCAATACGCCGCGTATGCCGCGTAACTTCCAGCAGTTCTTCGGCGACAACTCGCCGTTCTGCCAGGACGGTTCGCCATTCCAGAGCTCTCCGTTCTGTCAGGGCGGAGGTGCCGGGGATGACAGCCAGGGCGGCGGCCAGCAGCAGAAGTTCATGGCGCTTGGCTCGGGGGTAATTATTGATGCGGCGAAAGGCTACGTCGTTACCAACAACCACGTTGTCGATAACGCTAACAGCATTAAGGTTCAGCTGAGCGATGGCCGCAAGTTCGACGCCAAAGTGGTGGGTAAAGACCCGCGCTCCGACATCGCGCTGATCCAGATCCAGGATCCGAAAAACCTGACGGCGATTAAAATTGCCGACTCCGACGCGCTGCGCGTGGGTGACTACACCGTGGCGATCGGTAACCCGTTTGGTCTGGGTGAAACCGTGACATCCGGTATCGTCTCTGCACTGGGGCGTAGCGGCCTTAACGCGGAAAACTACGAAAACTTCATCCAGACGGATGCAGCGATCAACCGCGGTAACTCCGGCGGTGCGCTGGTGAACCTGAACGGTGAGCTGATCGGTATCAACACCGCGATCCTGGCACCGGACGGCGGCAACATCGGGATCGGCTTTGCTATCCCAAGTAACATGGTGAAAAACCTGACCGCGCAGATGGTGCAGTATGGCCAGGTGAAACGCGGTGAGCTGGGTATCCTCGGGACTGAGCTGAACTCCGAGCTGGCGAAGGCGATGAAAGTTGACGCCCAGCGCGGGGCATTCGTCAGCCAGGTGATGCCGAATTCCTCTGCGGCGAAAGCGGGCATTAAAGCGGGGGATGTGATCACCTCCCTGAACGGTAAACCGATCAGCAGCTTTGCCGCCCTGCGTGCCGAAGTGGGCTCCATGCCGGTTGGCAGTAAAATCACCCTCGGCCTGCTGCGCGACGGTAAGCCGGTTAACGTGAGCCTGGAGCTGCAGCAGAGCAGCCAGAATCAGGTGGATTCCAGCACCATCTTCAGCGGGATTGAAGGTGCCGAGATGAGCAATAAAGGCGCAGACAAAGGCGTGGTGGTGAATAACGTGAAAGCGAATTCACCGGCAGCTCGTATCGGCCTGAAAAAAGGCGATGTGATCATGGGAGCTAACCAGCAGCCGGTTAAAAACATCGCTGAACTGCGCAAAATTCTCGACAGCAAGCCTTCCGTGCTGGCGCTGAATATCCAGCGTGGCGATACCTCTCTTTATCTGCTGATGCAGTAATCCTCTGAAGCCCCTGTTCGCAGGGGCTTTCTCGTTTCTGTGACTGTAACCACAACTCCATACTTCTCCCTCTCTCTTTGTGCATTCGCACAATGCAGCCGTCGCTGAACTTCCCTATGCTTGAGCTCTGCTCACGGGAGGGTTCTATGGCTGGCTGGCATCTTGATACCAAAATGGCGCAGGATATCGTGGCGCGCACCATGCGCATCATCGATACCAATATCAACGTGATGGATGCTCGCGGGCGCATTATCGGCAGCGGCGATCGCGAGCGTATTGGGGAATTGCACGAAGGTGCGCTGCTCGTGCTTTCTCAGGGGCGGGTAGTGGATATCGACGATGCGGTAGCGAAACACCTGCACGGCGTCCGTCAGGGGATCAACTTACCGCTGCGTCTTGAAGGTGAGATTGTGGGGGTAATCGGCCTCACCGGTGAGCCTGAGTCACTGCGAAAATACGGTGAGCTGGTCTGCATGACGGCGGAGATGATGCTCGAGCAGTCGCGCCTGATGCACCTGCTCGCTCAGGACAGCCGCCTGCGCGAAGAGCTGGTGATGAACCTTATTCAGGCGGAAGAGCATACGCCTGCACTGAGTGAATGGGCCCAGCGTCTGGGGATCGATCTGAACCAGCCGCGCGTGGTGGCGGTCATTGAGGTCGATAGCGGCCAGCTGGGCGTAGATAGCGCGATGGCCGAGCTGCAGCAGCTGCAAAATGCGCTGGCAACGCCGGAACGCGATAACCTGGTGGCGATCGTTTCTCTGACGGAAATGGTGGTGCTCAAACCGGCGCTCAATGCGTTTGGCCGCTGGGATGCAGACGATCATCGTCGTCGCGTGGAGCTGCTGATCTCCCGGATGAAGGAGAATGGTCAGCTGCGTTTTCGCGTTGCGCTGGGCAACTACTTTACCGGGCCGGGCAGTATCGCCCGCTCCTGGCGTACCGCGCGAACCACCATGATGGTGGGCAAGCAGCGGATGCCGGAGAGCCGCAGTTATTTCTATCAGGATCTGATGCTGCCGGTGCTGCTCGACAGCCTGCGCGGGGGCTGGCAGGCCAATGAGCTGGCGCGGCCATTAGCGCGTCTGAAAGCCATGGACAACAACGGCCTGCTGCGCCGGACGTTGCAGGCATGGTTCCGCCATAACGTGCAGCCGCTGGCGACCTCGAAGGCGCTGTTTATTCACCGCAATACCCTGGAGTATCGGTTAAACCGGATTTCGGAGCTGACGGGGCTGGACCTGGGGAATTTCGACGACAGGCTGCTGCTGTATGTGGCGCTGCAGCTGGACGAGCAGAGATGACTGAGTGCGGTCTGGTGGCCTCACCCCATCCCTCTCCCACGGGGAGAGGGCGCAAACACTAAAAACGGCAATCAAGGATTGCCGTTTTGCTTTTATTTCCGGGTTAATTTCTCAAGATCCGCTTCAATCTCGCTGATCTTGTTAGTTACAACGCTTTCAAGGTGACGCAGATCGTCAAGGATCTTACGCTTGAGATCGACTTCGGTACGGTCGCGCTGGCAGATCTGATCGAGTTCATCGATCACATAGCGCAGGTTAGGGCTGATTTCCTGTACTTCTTTGTATCCCTGACCTACGCCGTCAGCAACAACGGTTTTACGCTGGCGTGGGTATTTAAACTTCACGCTTTTGGCGAAAAACTCTCCTTTGTCCTTGTGAAAATAGATTTTCAAAATATCGTTGTTGGCTTCCTGGCGGAGGCTGTAACGATCAATTTCATCAGGATTGGTAATGCCCAGACTTTTCAGATTATCGTACATAGCGGTACCCTTGATCTCAACATAACCTTTGAATAATTAACGAAAAAATCTATTTTCGCCACCCTAAGATATAAAAAAAGCGGGGTTGCCCCCGCTTTTTGTTATACCCGATTAATCGATGGTGCGCAGCAATTCATTGATGCCCACTTTACCGCGCGTTTTCGCATCCACTTTCTTCACGATAACCGCACAGTAGAGGCTGTATTTGCCATCTTTTGACGGCAGGTTACCGGAAACCACTACGGAGCCCGCCGGAACGCGACCGTAGTGAACTTCGCCGGTTTCACGGTCATAAATACGGGTGCTCTGACCGATGTAAACGCCCATGGAGATCACGGAGCCTTCTTCAACGATCACGCCTTCTACCACTTCAGAGCGCGCGCCGATGAAGCAGTTGTCTTCGATGATGGTCGGGTTAGCCTGCAGTGGCTCCAGAACACCACCGATGCCCACGCCGCCGGACAGGTGAACGTTTTTACCGATCTGCGCGCAGGAACCGACGGTCGCCCAGGTGTCAACCATCGTGCCTTCGTCAACGTAGGCACCGATGTTCACGTAGGATGGCATCAGCACGGTATTGCGTGCGATGAAGGCGCCCTGACGCACAGCCGCAGGCGGTACCACGCGGAAACCTTCTTTCTGGAAACGCGCTTCGTCGTAGTCAGCGAATTTCATTGGCACTTTATCGAAGTAGCGGCTTTCTGCTCCGTCGATAACCTGGTTATCGTTGATGCGGAAAGAGAGCAGCACGGCTTTCTTCAGCCATTGATGAGTGACCCACTGACCGTCGATTTTTTCTGCCACGCGCAGCGCGCCGGAATCCAGAAGGGAAATCACCTGGTTTACCGCTTCACGGGTCACGGTATCCACATTTGCCGGGGTAATCTCGGCGCGACGCTCAAAAGCGGACTCAATAACGTTCTGTAACTGCTGCATTGTTTACTCTTTCCATTTCACTAAAAAACATATCACCCTTTATCGTTTGGATTGAGGGCTGCTGTCAACCGTTGTTGCACTTCAAGCTGCAGGTCATTATTAAGGGCACGCCGGTCGGCGGTGGCGATTATAAATAAATCTTCTACTCGCTCGCCAATCGTTGTAATTCGGGCCCCATGAAGCGAAATTCCCAGATCGGCAAAAACCTGGCCGACGCGGGCAAGCAGCCCTGGCTGGTCGAGCGCGATCAGCTCCAGGAACGATTTTCGGTCGGTGTGGGTCGGCAGGAAATTGACCTCGGTATCGACGGTAAAGTGGCGCAATTTCGCAGGCTGGCGACGCGGCTGCGGAGGCTGCCAGCTGCGCTGGGTAATCGCCTGCTCCAGGCCAAAACGTATCCCGTCATGCCTGTCCGCCGAGAGCGGGCTGCCGTCCGGCTCAAGCACGATAAAGGTGTCCATGGCCATGCCGTCGCGGGTGGTGAAAATTTGCGCGTCGTGAACGCTCAGATTACGCCTGTCCAGCTCGGCGCAGACCGCAGCAAACAGATAAGGCCGGTCCGGGCTCCAGATGAAAATCTCCGTTCCGCCGCGCGTGGCCTGCGGGCTTAGCAGGATCATCGGCTGGGACAGATCTTGCTTGAGCAGGTGCCGAGCGTGCCACGCCAGCTGGTTTGGGCTGTGGCGGACAAAATAGTTGGCGCGGCAGCGGGCCCAAATCTGATGTAGCGCCTCTTCATCAATGTTATCCATCCGCAGCAGCGCCAGCGCCTGCAGCTGGTGATGACGTACGCGCTCGCGCATGTCCGGCGTGTTCTGCATCCCGCGACGCAGCTGTTTTTCTGTGGCGAAGTACAGCTCGCGCAGCAGGCTCTGCTTCCAGCTGTTCCACAGGGTTTCGTTGGTGGCGCAAATATCCGCCACCGTCAGGCAGACCAGATAGCGCAGACGGTTTTCAGTCTGAACCTCTTCGGCGAACTGCTTAATGACCTCCGGGTCCTGAATGTCTCGGCGCTGCGCGGTAACCGACATCAGCAGGTGATGGCGAACCAGCCAGGCCACCAGCTGCGTTTCACGCGAGTTCAGGCCGTGCAGTTCGGCAAATTTCAGTACGTCCTGCGCGCCCAGCACCGAATGGTCACCGCCGCGACCTTTGGCGATATCGTGGAACAGGGCGGCAATCAGGATCAGTTCCGGATGGGTCAGGCGCGGCCACAGCTCCACGCACAGCGGGTGGCGGGAGCGCGTCTCTTCTTTCGCAAAGCTCTCCAGCTTGAGCATCACGCGGATCGTGTGTTCATCCACCGTGTAGGCGTGGAACAGATCGAACTGCATCTGCCCGACGATGTGCGACCACTGCGGCATATAGGCCCACAGCACGCTGTGACGGTGCATCGGCAGCAGCCCACGACTGACGGCACCCGGGTGGCGGAGCATGCTCAGGAACAGCGAACGCGCTTCCGGGATAAAGCACAGCGGCTGCGTCAGATGACGACGCGCATGGCGCAGATGGCGCAGGGTGGTAGAGTAGATGCCTGTGATGGTGCTGTTGCGCACCATGGTATAGAACATCCGCAGAATCGCTTCCGGCTCGCGAATGAACAGCGTTTCGTCGCGCAGATCGATAAGCGTGCCGCGCAGCTGGAATTCGTCATCAATCGGGCGCGGCTTTTCGTCGGCCGTCAGGGCCAAAATGGCCTCGTCGAACAGCTGCAACAGCATCTGGTTTAGCTCGGTCACCCGACGGGTGACGCGGAAGAAATCCTTCATCATGTGCTCAACCGGCTCGTTACCTTCGCCCTGGTAATTCAGGCGCTGAGCCACGCTGAGCTGGCGGTCAAACAGCAGACGGTTATCGTAGCGCGTAACTTCCAGATGCAGGGCAAAGCGGATGCGCCAGAGCAGGTGCAGACACTCGTTTAGCTCGTTACGCTCGGCCTCGGTTAAGAAGCCGAAGCCGACCATCTCGTCCATCGAGGTGGCGCCAAAATGGCGGCGGGCGACCCACTGTAAAGTGTGGATGTCGCGCAGGCCGCCGGGGCTGCTTTTTATATCCGGTTCAAGATTATAGCTGGTGCCGTGATAGCGCTGGTGGCGCTGGTTTTGCTCCTCGACCTTCGCGGCGAAGAACTTTTCTGACGGCCAGAAGCCGTCGCTGAAGATGTGTTTTTGCAGCTCCAGGAACAGGGCGACATCACCAATCAGCAGGCGGGTTTCAATCAGGTTGGTAGCGACGGTCAGGTCCGATAACCCTTCCAGCAGGCACTCTTCCAGGGTGCGCACGCTGTGGCCGACTTCCAGCTTCACGTCCCAGAGCAGCGTCAGCAGTTCGCCAATTTTTTGCGCCTGTTCGTCCGGCAGCTTTTTGCGGCTTAAGATCAGCAGATCGATATCGGAAAGCGGATGCAGCTCACCGCGGCCATAGCCCCCGACGGCAACCAGCGCAACATCACTGATTTGCCCAAACCCGTAATCGATCCACAGGCGCTGCAGCAGCTGGTCGATAAATTCGGTGCGCGCTTCAATGAGCTGCTCGGCCGACACGCCTGCGTCGAACGCGCTGCCCAGCCAGCGATGGAAAACATCCATATGGGCTTTAATATGCGCGCAGGTCAGCTCGTGCGACGGCCAGACGCCCGGGTTATCGGGCTGGTCGGGGAGGGTGGGAAGTGCTGTGTTAGCATACTGTTCGGGTAAAAGATTACTCATCGTGCGCCACCCATAAGAAAAAGCTATAGCCATTAAAAAAGCCGGCATTTGCCGGCTTTTTTATCATTCGTCGTGCGTCAGTATCGCCGGGATGGTGTCATCCTTGCGCAACGTCATAATTTCGCAGCCGTTGTCTGTTACCACAATAGTATGCTCGTACTGTGCAGACAAGCTTCTGTCTTTGGTTTTCACTGTCCAGCCGTCTTTCATGGTACGGATGCGGTAATCACCCGCGTTGACCATCGGCTCAATGGTAAAGGTCATGCCTTTTTGCAGCACCACGCCGCCGTCGTCTGCATCATAGTGCAGAACCTGCGGCTCTTCATGGAAGACGCGACCAATGCCGTGACCGCAGTACTCGCGAACCACGGAGAAACCTTCTGCTTCCACAAACTTCTGGATTGCCGCACCGATGGTACGCAGGCGAATACCCGGTTTAACCATTTTCAGCGCCAGATAGAGGCTCTCTTGCGTCACTTTGCACAGACGCTCGCCAAGAATAGTCGGCTTGCCAACGATGAACATTTTTGAGGTGTCACCGTGGTACTCGTCTTTAATGACGGTCACGTCGATGTTAACGATGTCGCCGTCTTTCAGCAGTTTCTCATCGTCCGGAATACCGTGACACACCACTTCATTAATAGAGATGCAGACGGATTTCGGGAAACCGTGGTAGCCGAGGCAGGCGGAAACCGCGTGCTGCTCGTTCAAGATATAGTCGTTACAGATACGGTCCAGTTCACCGGTGCTGACGCCCGGCTTCACGAACGGCTCGATCATTTCCAGCACTTCCGCGGCCAGACGACCGGCGACGCGCATCTTTTCAATTTCTTCAGGTGTCTTAATAGAGATAGCCATGTAATCTGTCCATCGGTGTCGATTTTTTCGACAATACTAGTCTAAGTGTCGTCAATGGTATCAGTCAGGCACGCTCCGTGCCAAATTGAGAATCATTAACAGCACACTCCGCCAACAACTGTTGGTTTCTGGTCGTGTTTTGTGGTATAAAGCGCGCCGGACTTCCGATCCATCTCAGATACACAGGCTGGACGGAAGCGACAAATCTCACTTTGTGTAACAACACACACGTATCGGCACATATTCCGGGGTGCCCTTTGGGGTCGGTAATATGGGATACGTGGAGGCATAACCCCAACTTTCAATATAGAGGTTTTAAACATGGCAACTGTTTCCATGCGCGACATGCTCAAGGCTGGTGTTCACTTTGGTCACCAGACCCGTTACTGGAACCCGAAAATGAAGCCTTTCATCTTCGGCGCACGTAACAAAGTTCACATCATCAACCTTGAGAAAACTGTACCAATGTTCAACGAAGCCCTGGCTGAGCTGAACAAGATCTCTTCCCGTAAAGGTAAGATTCTGTTCGTTGGTACTAAGCGCGCTGCAAGCGAAGCTGTGAAAGATGCTGCTAACAGCTGCGACCAGTTCTTCGTGAACCATCGCTGGTTGGGCGGCATGCTGACCAACTGGAAAACTGTTCGTCAGTCCATCAAGCGCCTGAAAGATCTGGAAACCCAGTCTCAGGACGGTACTTTCGACAAGCTGACTAAGAAAGAAGCGCTGATGCGCACTCGTGAACTGGACAAGCTGGAAAACAGCCTGGGCGGTATCAAAGATATGGGCGGCCTGCCAGACGCGCTGTTCGTAATCGATGCAGACCACGAGCACATCGCTATCAAAGAAGCTAACAACCTGGGTATCCCGGTATTCGCTATCGTTGATACCAACTCCGATCCGGACGGTGTTGACTTCGTTATCCCGGGTAACGACGACGCAATCCGTGCTGTTAGCCTGTACCTGAGCGCTGTAGCTGCTACCGTTCGTGAAGGCCGTTCCCAGGATCTGGCTTCTCAGGCGGAAGAAAGCTTCGTAGAAGCTGAATAATAAGGTTTTACCCCTTATTAGTACCGTGTATGAATAGGGGCCCATTACCGGCCCCTTTTTTCAATTTACACTGTTTGGCCCCCGGCCGGGCAGTTCACATCTCCCGAGGATTTAAGAATGGCTGAAATTACCGCATCCCTGGTAAAAGAGCTGCGCGAGCGTACTGGCGCAGGCATGATGGATTGCAAAAAAGCGCTGACTGAAGCGAACGGCGACATCGAGCTGGCAATCGAAAACATGCGTAAATCCGGTGCGATCAAAGCAGCTAAAAAAGCAGGCAACGTTGCTGCTGACGGCGTGATCATCACTAAGATCGACGGCAACTACGGCATCATTCTGGAAGTTAACTGCCAGACTGACTTCGTTGCTAAAGATGGCGGTTTCCAGGCATTTGCTAACAAAGTTCTGGACGCAGCTGTTGCTGGTAAAATCACTGACGTTGAAGTTCTGAAAGCACAGTTCGAAGAAGAACGTGTTGCGCTGGTTGCTAAAATCGGTGAGAACATCAACATCCGTCGCGTATCTTCTCTGGAAGGTGACGTTCTGGGCTCTTACCAGCACGGTGCACGTATCGGTGTTCTGGTTGCGGCTAAAGGCGCTGACGAAGAGCTGGTTAAACAGCTGGCAATGCACATCGCTGCAAGCAAGCCAGAATTCGTTAAGCCAGAAGACGTGTCTGCTGAAGTGGTTGAGAAAGAGTACCAGGTTCAGCTGGACATCGCGATGCAGTCTGGTAAACCAAAAGAAATCGCAGAGAAAATGGTTGAAGGCCGCATGAAGAAATTCACCGGTGAAGTTTCTCTGACTGGCCAGCCATTCGTAATGGACCCAAGCAAGTCTGTTGCTCAGCTGCTGAAAGAGCACAACGCTGACGTAACTGGCTTCATCCGCTTCGAAGTGGGCGAAGGCATCGAGAAAGTTGAGACTGACTTCGCAGCAGAAGTTGCTGCAATGTCCAAGCAGTCTTAATGATTGAAAAGGAGCCGCCTGAGGGCGGCTTCTTTTTGTCACCCGTCACAGGAAATCAGACAGGCTCCAGTATCGCTGTACTGATTTGCGGCATATCATGTCGCCAGAATTAACCCCCATCTTAATCGTTGACAGTCTCAGGAAAGAAACATGGCTACCAATGCAAAACCCGTGTACAAACGCATTCTGCTTAAGCTGAGTGGCGAAGCGCTGCAGGGATCGGAAGGCTTCGGTATTGACGCAAGCATCCTTGATCGCATGGCACAGGAAATCAAAGAACTGGTCGAACTGGGTATCCAGGTTGGCGTGGTCATTGGCGGTGGCAACCTTTTCCGTGGTGCTGGTCTGGCGAAAGCGGGGATGAACCGCGTTGTGGGCGACCACATGGGTATGCTGGCAACCGTGATGAATGGCCTGGCGATGCGTGATGCGCTCCATCGCGCCTATGTGAACGCCCGCCTGATGTCCGCTATTCCACTGAATGGCGTATGCGATAATTACAGCTGGGCAGAAGCCATCAGCCTGCTGCGCAACAACCGTGTGGTGATCCTCTCCGCCGGTACGGGTAACCCGTTCTTTACGACCGATTCCGCTGCCTGTCTGCGCGGTATCGAGATCGAAGCCGATGTGGTACTGAAAGCGACCAAAGTTGACGGCGTGTTTACTGCCGACCCGGCAAAAGATCCTTCTGCCACCATGTACGATCAGCTGAGCTACAGCGAAGTGCTGGATAAAGAGCTGAAAGTGATGGATCTTGCCGCCTTCACGCTGGCTCGCGACCACAAACTGCCGATCCGTGTCTTCAACATGAACAAACCAGGCGCACTGCGTCGCGTGGTCATGGGCGAAAAAGAAGGCACTTTGATCACGGAATAATTTCCGTTGACGATAAATACAGGTAAGATTCCGCTTTATTTTGTAGTGGTATCTTACCCGGGCACGCCTTTGGCGTTGTCATGAATTAAACGCGACTATACTTAGCACACCTGTAGCGCTGTGCTGGCGGATAGTCTGCCTGAGACAAGTTTTCAAGGATTCGTAACGTGATTAACGACATCAGAAAAGATGCTGAAGTACGCATGGAAAAATGCGTAGAAGCGTTCAAAACCCAAATCAGCAAAATCCGTACTGGCCGTGCTTCTCCAAGCCTGCTGGATGGCATCATTGTTGAGTACTACGGTACGCCAACTCCTCTGCGTCAGCTGGCGAGCGTAACGGTAGAAGATACCCGTACGCTGAAAATCAACGTGTTCGATCGTTCTATGGGCCCGGCGGTTGAGAAAGCGATCATGGCGTCTGACCTTGGTCTGAACCCAAGCTCTGCGGGTGCTGACATCCGCGTTCCACTGCCACCGCTGACCGAAGAGCGTCGTAAAGACCTGATCAAAGTGGTACGTGGCGAAGCTGAGCAGGGTCGTGTATCCGTGCGTAACGTCCGTCGCGACGCGAACGATAAAGTAAAAGCGCTGCTGAAAGAAAAAGAGATCAGTGAAGATGACGATCGTCGTTCTCAGGACGACATTCAGAAAATGACCGACGCTGCCATCAAGAAAATTGATGCGGCGCTGGCAGATAAAGAAGCGGAACTGATGCAGTTCTGATTTCTGTCGTACACTGATAAACGCCGTTCAGAGGGACTTCGGGTCTTGCTGGCGGCGTTTTGCTTTTATCTGGTCTAACTTTTCGGGCATCCCATGAAGCATTTAACACTCCTCGGCTCAACTGGTTCCATCGGTTGCAGCACTCTCGACGTTGTTCGCCATAATCCTGAACTTTACACCGTGACAGCGCTGGTGGCCGGTAAGAATGTGCAGCGAATGGTTGAGCAGTGCCTGGAGTTTACGCCCCGCTATGCGGTGATGGATGACGAAGAGAGCGCGCGTCTGCTCAGAGCACGGCTGATAGAACAGGGCAGCCGAACCGAGGTGCTGAGTGGCCAACAGGCGGCCTGCGAGATGGCGGCGCTGGATGAGGTGGATCAGGTGATGGCGGCCATTGTCGGGGCGGCAGGATTATTGCCGACGCTTGCCGCGATTGATGCCGGTAAGGACGTTCTGCTGGCCAATAAAGAGTCGCTAGTCACCTGCGGACGCCTGTTTATGGACGCGGTGAAGCAGCGCGGCGCGCGTCTTCTACCGGTCGACAGCGAGCACAACGCGATTTTTCAGAGTTTACCGCAACCTTTTCAACAGAACCTGGGGTACGCTGACCTGGAGCAGAATGGTGTAGTGTCGATTCTGCTTACCGGGTCTGGTGGCCCGTTCCGTGAGACGCCACTGTCTGAACTGCGCGCCATGACGCCGGATCAGGCGTGCCGTCATCCGAACTGGTCGATGGGGCGTAAAATCTCCGTTGACTCTGCCACCATGATGAACAAAGGTCTGGAATACATTGAAGCGCGCTGGTTGTTTAATGCGTCAGCGAAACAGATGGAAGTACTGATTCACCCGCAATCGGTCATTCATTCGATGGTGCGTTATCAGGATGGCAGCGTGCTGGCGCAGTTGGGCGAGCCGGACATGCGTACGCCGATTGCCCATTCAATGGCGTGGCCAAATCGAGTGAAATCCGGCGTGAAGCCGCTTGATTTCTGCAAGCTAAGTTCCCTGACGTTCAGTGAACCAGATTACGATCGCTATCCTTGTCTGAAGCTTGCGATGACTGCCTTTGACCAGGGGCAGGCGGCGACAACGGCACTTAATGCAGCCAATGAAATTACCGTTGAGGCATTTCTGAATCAGCAAATTCGTTTTACCGATATCGCGTCGTTAAATTTATCGGTACTGGAGATGATGGATTTGCGCGAACCACAAAGCGTGGAAGAGGTGCTGGCGGTGGATGCAGCTGCGCGTAATATTGCGCGCCAACAGGTGACACGTCTCGCAAGCTGGTGATAAAGCAAGCACTAGTCGTCGTGCTATTTGTTAGCGTTGGGCTTCAGTGATATAGTCTGCGCCACCTGATCGCAGGTATTTGACTTAATGTGGTCAGGTGAGCCGTGGTTTGACACGGCTTTTTTATGTATAGGCTTCAGTATTCCTGAGTACCGTTAAATCCTTTTCAGGGACAAAAAACGCGTTATGTTGTCTGCGAATCAACCAATAAGCGAAAATTTGCCAGCTCATGGCTGCCGTCATGTAGCAATCATTATGGATGGCAATGGCCGCTGGGCGAAAAGACAAGGGAAGATACGAGCCTTTGGGCATAAAGCGGGGGCGAAATCCGTTCGCCGCGCCGTTTCTTTTGCCGCCAACAACGGCATTGATGCGTTAACGCTCTATGCTTTTAGCAGTGAAAACTGGAATCGGCCTCTGCAGGAAGTGACTGCGTTGATGGAATTGTTTGTGTGGGCGCTAGACAGCGAAGTAAAAAGCCTGCACCGCCACAACGTCCGCCTGCGTATCATTGGCGATACCAGTCGTTTTAACTCACGTTTGCAGGAACGGATTCGTAAAGCAGAAGCGCTGACGGAAAATAATACCGGTCTTACGCTGAATATTGCGGCGAATTACGGCGGACGCTGGGATATTATCCAGGGCGTTCGGCATCTAGCCGAACAGGTTCAGGAAGGGCTGTTGAGACCCGACCAAATTGATGAAGAGGCGCTGAGCAAGCAAATCTGCATGAATGAACAGGCTCCCGTGGATTTGGTAATTAGGACAGGGGGGGAACATCGCATAAGTAACTTTTTGATATGGCAAATTGCCTATGCCGAACTTTACTTTACGGATGTTCTTTGGCCCGATTTTGATGAACAAGACTTTGAAGGTGCGCTGCATGCCTTTGCCAATCGAGAGCGTCGTTTCGGCGGCACCGAGCCTGGTGGCGACAAAGCCTGATGGGGGTAGCTTTTGCTGAAGTATCGCCTGATTTCCGCTTTTGTATTAATACCCATTGTCATTGCGGCGCTGTTTTTACTGCCCCCGGTGGGATTCGCTATTGTCACGCTGGTGGTGTGTATGCTCGCCGCGTGGGAATGGGGACAGTTTAGCGGCTTTACCTCGCGCACTCAGCGAGTATGGCTTGCGGTACTTTGTGGCTTTATCCTGGCCATAATGCTGTTTACGTTGCCTGAATATCACCATGATATTCATCAGCCACTGGTTGCCGGTTCCTTGTGGATATCGTTGGCCTGGTGGGTTGCCGCGCTGTTGCTGGTTCTTTTTTATCCAGGTTCTGCGGCATTATGGCGTAATTCAAAGGTGCTGCCACTGATTTTTGGTTTGCTCACAATTATTCCTTTTTTCTGGGGTATGGTTGCGCTGCGAGCCTGGCACTACGACGAAAACCACTACAGCGGTGCGATCTGGCTGCTTTATGTAATGATTCTGGTCTGGGGTGCTGACTCCGGGGCCTATATGTTTGGTAAACTGTTTGGCAAACATAAGCTGGCACCGAAGGTTTCTCCGGGCAAAACCTGGCAAGGATTCATCGGCGGCCTGTTTACGGCAGCGATCATCTCCTGGGGCTACGGCGTCTGGGCGAATCTTGAAGTGGCACCGTCAATACTGCTGGTGTGCTCGATTTTTGCTGCGCTTGCCTCCGTGCTCGGTGATTTGACCGAAAGTATGTTTAAGCGCGAAGCAGGGATTAAGGATAGCGGACACCTGATTCCAGGGCATGGCGGTATACTGGATCGCATTGATAGCCTGACAGCGGCTGTTCCAGTGTTTGCGTGTTTGCTTTTACTGGTATTCGGGACGATTTAACGGAAGGTTTTATGCTGAGCATTCTCTGGAATCTGGCGGCGTTCATTGTTGCACTGGGTGTACTGATTACCGTGCATGAATTTGGCCATTTCTGGGTTGCTCGCCGCTGTGGCGTGCGCGTAGAGCGGTTTTCCATCGGTTTTGGTAAATCACTCTGGACGCGCACAGATCGTCATGGCACAGAGTTTGTCATCGCCCTTATTCCGCTGGGCGGCTACGTCAAAATGCTCGACGAACGCGTCGAGCCTGTCGCTCCTGAGCTGCGACACAGCGCATTCAACAATAAAACCGTTGGACAACGCGCCGCCATCATTGCTGCCGGACCGGTAGCCAACTTCATCTTTGCGATTTTTGCGTACTGGCTGGTGTTTATCATCGGCGTCCCTGGCGTACGTCCTGTAGTGGGTGAAATTGCCCCCAACTCCATCGCGGCGAGTGCGCAAATTACATCCGGGATGGAACTTAAAGCGATTGATGGCATCGAAACCCCTGATTGGGATGCCGTGCGACTGCAGCTGGTAGCCAAAATTGGCGATCCGCAGACCACCATCAGCGTATCGCCGTTTGGTTCTGATACGCGTCAGGACAAAGTACTTGATTTACGCCACTGGCGTTTCGAGCCAGACAAAGAGGATCCCGTCGCTGCGCTGGGCATTCGTCCGCGCGGCCCGCAGATCGAGCCGGTATTAGCCGAAGTACAGGCAAATTCGGCAGCGAGCAAAGCGGGTTTGCAAGCGGGCGACAGGATCGTTAAAGTCGATGGTCAACCATTAACAGAGTGGATGACCTTTGTTACTCTGGTGCGCGATAATCCGGGAACGTCTCTCGCGCTGGAAGTTGAAAGGCAGGGTAGTCCGCTTTCGCTGACGCTGATTCCGGATACGAAGTCGGTCGGCAAAAAGGCAGAAGGGTTTGCAGGCGTTGTGCCAAAAGTGATCCCGCTGCCAGATGAGTACAAGACAATACGCCAGTATGGGCCGTTCAGCGCCATCCTTGAAGCCACGGATAAAACATGGCAACTGATGAAGCTGACGGTCAACATGTTGGGGAAATTGATAACCGGTGATGTGAAACTGAACAACCTCAGTGGGCCAATTTCGATTGCTCAGGGGGCTGGGATGTCAGCGGAATTCGGGGTGATTTACTATCTCATGTTCCTCGCGCTCATTAGCGTGAACCTTGGGATAATCAACCTGTTCCCGCTTCCCGTTTTAGACGGGGGTCATCTGCTGTTTTTAGCGATTGAAAAGCTAAAAGGCGGACCGGTATCCGAGCGAGTTCAAGACTTTAGTTATCGCATTGGCTCGATTCTGCTGGTGCTGTTAATGGGGCTTGCACTTTTCAATGATTTCTCTCGGTTGTAAGAGAGTGTTAGGAAGAACGCATAATAACGATGGCGATGAAAAAGTTGCTCATAGCGTCGCTGCTGTTTAGCAGCGCCACCGTATACGGTGCTGACGGGTTCGTAGTGAAAGACATTCATTTCGAAGGCCTCCAGCGTGTCGCCGTTGGTGCGGCCCTCCTCAGTATGCCTGTACGCCCCGGCGATACGGTTAATGATGATGATATCAGTAACACCATCCGTGCTCTGTTTGCCACCGGCAACTTTGAGGACGTTCGCGTCCTGCGCGATGGTGATACGCTGCTGGTACAGGTAAAAGAACGTCCAACGATCGCCAGTATCACTTTCTCCGGTAACAAGTCGGTGAAAGATGACATGCTCAAGCAAAACCTTGAAGCATCGGGTGTTCGTGTGGGTGAATCTCTGGACCGCACAACCCTTTCAGACATTGAAAAAGGTCTGGAAGACTTCTACTACAGCGTCGGTAAATACAGTGCCAGCGTGAAAGCGGTTGTCACTCCGCTGCCACGTAACCGTGTTGACCTGAAGCTGGTCTTCCAGGAAGGTGTTTCTGCGAAGATCCAGCAGATCAACATTGTCGGCAACCATGCGTTCAGCACCGACGAACTGATCTCCACCTTCCAGCTGCGCGATGAAGTGCCATGGTGGAACGTGGTAGGCGATCGCAAATATCAGAAACAGAAACTGGCGGGCGACCTTGAAACCCTGCGCAGCTACTATCTCGATCGTGGCTATGCGCGTTTCAACATCGACTCGACTCAGGTCAGTCTGACTCCGGACAAGAAAGGCATCTACATCACGGTTAACATCACCGAAGGCGAGCAGTACAAGCTTTCTGGTGTTGAAGTGAGTGGTAATCTGGCGGGGCATTCTGCCGAAATCGAATCGCTGACCAAAATTCAGCCAGGCGACCTGTATAGCGGTTCCAAGGTAACCAAAATGGAAGACAGCATCAAGAAGCTGCTCGGCCGCTATGGTTATGCCTATCCGCGCGTACAGACTCAGCCTGAAATCAATGATGCGGATAAAACCGTTAAGCTGCATGTGAATGTTGATGCGGGCAACCGTTTCTACGTGCGTAAGATCCGCTTCGTCGGTAACGACACCTCCAAAGATTCCGTTCTGCGTCGCGAAATGCGTCAGATGGAAGGCGCATGGTTGGGTAGCGACCTCGTTGATCAGGGTAAAGAGCGTCTGAACCGTCTGGGTTATTTTGAAACGGTGGATACCGATACCCAGCGCGTACCGGGCAGCCCGGATCAGGTTGATGTCGTTTATAAAGTGAAAGAGCGCAACACCGGTAGCTTCAACTTCGGTGTGGGCTACGGTACTGAAAGCGGCGTCAGCTTCCAGGTCGGCGTGCAGCAGGATAACTGGCTGGGTACAGGTTACTCTGTCGGTATTAACGGCACCAAAAACGACTACCAGACCTACTCCGAGTTCTCTGTAACTAACCCATACTTCACCGTTGACGGTGTGAGCCTGGGCGGTCGTATTTTCTATAACGACTTTAAAGCAGACGACGCGGATCTGTCTTCTTACACCAACAAGAGTTACGGTGTAGACGGTACGCTTGGCTTCCCGGTTAACGAATACAACACCCTGCGTGCGGGCTTAGGTTACGTGCATAACGACCTGTCCAACATGCAACCTCAGGTGGCGATGTGGCGTTATCTGGACTCTATCGGCCAGTCAACCAGCAAAACTGGTCATGACAATGGCTTCGCGGCGGATGACTTCACCTTTAACTACGGTTGGACCTATAACCGTCTCGACCGCGGCTACTTCCCAACGGAAGGTTCTCGCGTCAACCTGAACGGTAAAGTTACAGTTCCGGGTTCCGATAACGAGTTCTATAAGGTCACGCTTGATACCGCATCCTACTTCCCGATCGATGACGATCATAAGTGGGTGGTTCTGGGTCGTACCCGTTGGGGCTATGGCGATGGTCTGGGTGGCAAAGAACTGCCGTTCTATGAAAACTTCTATGCGGGTGGCTCCAGCACCGTTCGTGGTTTCCAGTCCAACAACATTGGTCCGAAAGCGGTTTACTACGGCGGGAACGACAAAGATAACTGTAATAAGTCTTCCTCTTCCGAAGTCTGTAGCTCTGATGACGCGGTGGGCGGTAACGCCATGGCCGTTGCCAGCCTGGAGTTCATCACGCCAACGCCGTTTATCAGTGATAAATACGCGAACTCGGTCCGTACGTCCTTCTTCTGGGATGCAGGTACCGTGTGGGATACCAACTGGCAGAATACTGCCCAGATGCGCGCAGAGGGCGTTCCAGACTACAGCGATCCGAGCAATATTCGCATGTCTGCCGGTATCGCATTACAATGGATGTCACCGCTGGGGCCGTTGGTCTTCTCTTACGCCCAGCCGTTTAAGAAATACGATGGAGACAAAGCGGAGCAATTCCAGTTTAACATTGGTAAAACCTGGTAATAATCCGCTGCAAAGGAATGCGTTGGCAGTGTAGCGCTGACAACTGGCGATCGGTAACACGGTCGCCTTGCCACGCAAAGAACGGTACCTTCTGGTGCCAATGGGATGGTAAGGAGTTAATTGTGAAAAAGTGGTTATTAGCTGCAGGTCTCGGTTTAGCGATGGCAACTTCTGCTCAGGCAGCAGACAAAATTGCAATCGTCAACATGGGTAATTTGTTCCAGCAGGTTGCACAGAAAACAGGTGTTTCTGCGACTCTGGAAAACGAATTCAAAGGCCGTGCAAGCGAACTGCAGGGTATGGAAAACGATCTTCAGTCCAAAATGCAGCGTCTGCAGCGTGATGGTTCTACCATGAAAGCAAGCGACCGCAGCAAGCTGGAAAAAGACGTAATGGCTCAGCGCCAGACGTTCTCCCAGAAAGCGCAGGCTTTCGAGCAGGATCGTCAGCGTCGTTCTAACGAAGAACGCGGCAAGCTGGTGACTCGCATTCAGACCGCTGTTAAAGCAGTGGCTGCCGATCAGAGCATCGATCTGGTTGTTGATGCGAACGCCGTTGCTTTCAACAGCAAAGATGTTAAAGACATCACTGCTGATGTTCTGAAACAGGTTAAATAAGTAATGCCTTCAATTCGACTGGCTGATTTAGCTCAGCAGTTGGATGCAGAATTACACGGTGATGGCGATATCGTCATCACCGCTGTTGCGTCCATGCAATCTGCTAAAGCTGGCACGATTACCTTCATGGTAAGCCCTAAGTACCGTGAGCAACTGGCTCAATGCCAGGCGTCAGCTGTTGTACTGACGCAGGACGATCTTCCATTTGCCACTGTAAGCGCACTGGTAGTGAAAAACCCCTACCTGACGTATGCACGCATGGCTCAAATTCTCGATACCACGCCGCAGCCGGCCCAGAACATTGCTGCCAGTGCAGCGATTGATGCGACGGCCCGGCTTGGTAACAACGTCGCCGTTGGCGCGAATGCGGTTATCGAATCCGGCGTTGTGCTGGGCGATAACGTCGTCATTGGCCCTGGTTGCTTCGTTGGGAAAAATACGAAAATCGGCGCCGGAACCCGTTTATGGGCCAACGTGTCCGTTTATCATGACGTTGAAATTGGCGAAAATTGCCTCGTCCAGTCCAGCACCGTGATTGGTTCAGATGGCTTTGGTTACGCTAACGATCGCGGTAACTGGGTTAAGATCCCGCAGCTTGGTCGCGTTATTATTGGCGATCGCGTAGAGATCGGCGCCTGTACCACCATTGACCGTGGCGCGCTTGACGACACGATCATTGGCAATGGTGTTATCATCGATAACCAGTGCCAGATTGCGCATAACGTTGTGATTGGCGACAATACCGCGGTTGCGGGTGGCGTCATCATGGCAGGCAGCCTGAAAATTGGCCGTTATTGCATGATTGGCGGCGCGAGCGTGATTAATGGCCATATGGAAATATGCGACAAGGTCACTGTGACGGGAATGGGCATGGTAATGCGTCCTATCACTGAACCTGGCGTCTATTCCTCGGGCATTCCGCTACAACCCAACAAGGTATGGCGTAAAACAGCAGCTCTGGTGATGAACATTGATGATAT
This sequence comes from Enterobacter sp., assembly GCF_977039595.1. Taxonomy (NCBI): domain Bacteria; kingdom Pseudomonadati; phylum Pseudomonadota; class Gammaproteobacteria; order Enterobacterales; family Enterobacteriaceae; genus Enterobacter; species Enterobacter sp. Next base: position 16,239 of record NZ_CDRQYH010000001.1, on the reverse strand, counting down.
GAACAAGCGCCTCAAGTCTCTTGAGCGTAAGATCGATCAACAAGATTAAGCGTCATCCGTTTAACGCTATTTTTCCCGGCCTGTCGGCTTTCTAATAAACCGGCAGGCCGTGTTATTATTGTTATCAGTACATTTTGACAGGAAGAGTATTTTGACTACTGACACTCATACTCTGCATATTGAAGAGATTTTAGAACTTCTGCCGCACCGCTACCCGTTTCTGCTGGTAGACCGTGTGCTGGATTTTGAAGAAGGTCGTTTTCTGCGCGCAGTGAAAAATGTTTCCGTGAACGAGCCGTTCTTCCAGGGGCACTTCCCTGGTAAGCCTATCTTCCCGGGTGTGTTGATTCTGGAAGCGATGGCTCAGGCTACCGGTATTCTGGCGTTTAAAAGCGTCGGTAAACTGGAGCCAGGTGAGCTGTATTACTTCGCGGGTATTGATGAAGCGCGCTTTAAGCGCCCTGTCGTGCCTGGTGATCAGATGATCATGGAAGTCACTTTTGAAAAAACGCGTCGTGGCCTGACTCGCTTCAAAGGCGTAGCGCTGGTTGACGGCAAAGTTGTTTGCGAAGCGACGATGATGTGTGCTCGTAGCCGGGAGTCCTGATACGTGATTGATAAATCGGCCTTTATTCATCCTACCGCTATTGTGGAAACCGGTGCCATCATTGGCGCTAACGTCCATATTGGCCCGTTTTGTATTGTTGGACCCCATGTCGAAATTGGTGAGGGTACAGTACTGAAATCTCACGTTGTCGTGAACGGTCACACGACCATTGGCTGCAATAACGAGATCTATCAGTTCGCTTCCATCGGCGAAGTTAACCAGGATCTGAAATATGCTGGTGAGTCGACCCGACTGGAAATTGGCGATCGTAACCGTATTCGCGAAAGCGTCACCATTCATCGTGGAACAGTACAGGGTGGTGGGTTGACGAAGGTGGGCAGCGATAACCTGTTTATGGTTAATGCGCATATTGCGCACGACTGTACCGTAGGTGACCGCTGTATTCTTGCCAACAACGCAACGCTGGCAGGACACGTATCGGTTGATGACTTCGCAATTATTGGCGGCATGACCGCAGTCCATCAGTTCTGCATCATTGGTGCGCACGTGATGGTTGGCGGATGCTCCGGTGTGGCGCAGGACGTCCCACCGTATGTGATTGCGCAGGGCAACCATGCCACGCCGTTTGGCGTGAACATCGAAGGCCTCAAGCGTCGTGGTTTTAGTCGCGAAGCGATTACTGCCATCCGCAACGCGTACAAACTGCTGTACCGTAGCGGTAAAACGCTGGAAGAGGCGAAGCCGGAAATTGCCGAGCTGGCGAATAAGCACCCGGAAGTGAACGCGTTCATGGAATTCTTTGACCGTTCCACAAGGGGTCTGATTCGTTAATGGTCGACAGTCGTCCGCTTACGATAGCCCTGGTCGCCGGAGAAACCTCCGGCGATATTCTTGGTGCCGGTCTCATCCGCGCGCTTAAGGCGCGTGTACCCAATGCTCGTTTTGTCGGCGTTGCTGGCCCGCTAATGCAGGCCGAAGGCTGTGAAGCCTGGTATGAAATGGAAGAGCTCGCCGTGATGGGCATCGTTGAGGTGCTGGGGCGGCTACGCCGTTTGCTGCACATTCGCGCCGATCTCACCCGTCGTTTTACCGAACTCAAACCCGATGTGTTTGTTGGTATCGATGCGCCTGATTTCAATATTACCCTCGAAGGGAATCTGAAAAAGCAGGGTATCAAAACGATTCACTACGTCAGTCCGTCCGTCTGGGCGTGGCGACAGAAACGCGTTTTCAAAATCGGACGATCCACCAACCTGGTGCTGGCTTTTCTGCCTTTCGAAAAAGCGTTTTACGACAGATTTAATGTTCCGTGCCGTTTTATCGGTCATACCATGGCTGATGCGATGCCCTTGGATCCGGATAAAAACGCGGCGCGCGACGCGCTGGGCATCCCGCATGATGTGCACTGTCTGGCACTGCTGCCAGGCAGTCGTGGCGCAGAAGTTGAGATGCTGAGCGCCGATTTCCTCAAAACAGCGCAAATTCTTCGCCAGACCTGGCCGGATCTTGAAGTGGTTGTTCCCCTGGTGAATGCCAAACGCCGCGAGCAGTTTGAGCGTATCAAAGCGGAAGTCGCCCCGGATCTACACGTCCGTCTTCTGGACGGCAAAGGGCGGGAAGCGATGTATGCGAGCGATGCCGCGCTGCTGGCCTCCGGCACGGCGGCGCTGGAATGCATGCTGGCGAAATGCCCGATGGTGGTCGGTTATCGCATGAAGCCGTTCACTTTCTGGCTGGCAAAGCGTCTGGTGAAAACGGATTATGTCTCCCTGCCGAACCTGCTTGCCGGGCGCGAGCTGGTGAAAGAGTTGCTGCAGGATGAGTGCCAGCCGCAGGCGCTTGCCGATGCGCTGCTGCCGCTGCTCGCCAACGGCAAGACCAGCCACCAGATGCACGATACCTTCCGCGAACTGCATCAACTGATCCGCTGTAATGCTGATGAGCAAGCGGCCGATGCGGTGCTGGAGTTAGCAAAATGATGGAATTTGTTTATCCTCACACCCATCTTGTGGCGGGCGTGGACGAAGTGGGTCGTGGTCCGTTAGTCGGGGCAGTGGTGACCGCTGCGGTGATCCTCGATCCGGCTCGGCCGATCGTCGGGCTGAACGACTCTAAAAAATTGTCTGAAAAGCGCCGGCTGGCGCTGTTTAGTGAGATTCAGGAGAAGGCGCTGGCCTGGAGCCTGGGGCGCGCTGAACCGCATGAAATAGATGAACTGAATATTTTGCACGCCACGATGCTGGCGATGCAGCGTGCGGTAGCGGGCCTGAAAATTTCCCCGGAATATGTCCTGATTGACGGCAACCGCTGTCCGGCATTGCCCATGCCTTCAATGGCGGTAGTCAAAGGCGATAGCCGGGTCGCAGAAATTAGCGCAGCTTCTATTATTGCCAAAGTGACGCGCGACGCTGAAATGGCCGCGCTGGACCTCACTTACCCTCAGTACGGTTTCGCCCAGCACAAGGGGTATCCCACACCTTTCCACCTGGAGAGGCTGGCTGAACATGGCGCAACCGAACACCACCGGCGCAGTTTCGGCCCGGTGAAACGCGCGCTGGGACGGGTGTCCTGAATCAATACGCAAGCAATTAAGTAACGCGGAATCTGAAGATGGCTGAACCACGTTTCGTACACCTGCGGGTGCATAGCGACTACTCCATGATCGATGGGCTGGCGAAGACCGGGCCGCTGGTAAAAAAGGCGGCCTCCCTTGGCATGCCTGCGCTGGCGATCACCGATTTTACCAACCTGTGTGGCCTGGTGAAGTTCTACGGAACAGCGCACGGCGCGGGGATAAAGCCCATCGTCGGCGCGGATTTCCACGTGCAGAGCGACCTCATCGGGGATGAACTGACGCAAATCTCCGTGCTGGCGATGAACAACACGGGTTACCAAAACCTCACGCTGCTTATCTCAAAAGCCTATCAGCGCGGATATGGTGCGCTGGGCCCGTGGATCGACCGCGACTGGCTGGCCGAGCTCAACGAAGGGCTGCTGCTGATCTCCGGTGGCCGTATGGGTGACGTCGGCAAATCACTGCTGCGCGGTAACAGCGCGCTGGTGGATCAATGCGTCTCGTTCTACGAAGAGTATTTCCCGGATCGTTATTATCTGGAGTTGATCCGCACCGGTCGCCAGGACGAAGAGAGCTATCTTCATGCGGCGGTCGCACTTGCGGAAGAACGCGGTCTGCCCGTCGTCGCGACAAACGATGTACGCTTTCTCGAACCGGGAGATTTTGACGCGCACGAAATTCGCGTGGCGATCCACGATGGCTTTACGCTCGACGATCCGAAGCGGCCGCGTAATTACTCCGCTCAACAGTACATGCGCAGCGAGGAGGAGATGTGTGAACTCTTCTCCGATATTCCCGAAGCGCTGGAAAACAGCGTAGAGGTCGCCAAGCGCTGCAACGTTACCGTCCGCCTCGGTGAATACTTCCTGCCGCAGTTCCCGACGGGTGACATGACAACGGAAGATTTCCTGGTCGCGAAATCAAAAGAAGGTCTGGAAGAGCGTCTGGAATTCCTGTTCCCGGATGAAGAAGAGCGTAAAAAGCGTCGTCCTGAGTATGACGAACGCCTGGACATTGAACTCCAGGTGATCAACCAGATGGGCTTCCCGGGCTACTTCCTGATCGTTATGGAGTTTATCCAGTGGTCGAAAGATAACGGCGTGCCGGTCGGGCCAGGGCGTGGCTCCGGTGCAGGTTCGCTGGTGGCGTATGCGCTGAAAATTACCGACCTCGATCCGCTGGAATTCGACCTGCTGTTCGAACGTTTCCTCAACCCGGAACGTGTCTCGATGCCCGACTTCGACGTCGACTTCTGCATGGAGAAACGCGACCAGGTGATTGAGCACGTGGCCGATATGTACGGCCGTGACGCGGTATCGCAGATCATTACCTTCGGTACGATGGCGGCAAAAGCGGTTATCCGCGACGTGGGCCGCGTGCTGGGCCACCCGTACGGGTTTGTCGATCGCATTTCTAAGCTGGTGCCGCCCGATCCGGGCATGACGCTGGCAAAAGCGTTTGAAGCCGAGCCGCAGCTGCCTGAAATCTACGAGGCGGACGAAGAGGTCAAAGCGCTGATCGACATGGCGCGCAAGCTTGAAGGCGTCACGCGTAACGCCGGTAAGCATGCGGGGGGCGTTGTTATTGCGCCGACCAAAATTACCGACTTCGCGCCGCTCTACTGCGATGAAGCCGGTGAGCATCCGGTTACTCAGTTTGATAAGAACGACGTGGAATACGCCGGGCTGGTGAAGTTTGACTTCCTCGGCCTGCGTACGCTGACGATCATCGACTGGGCGCTGAAGATGATCAACCCGCGCCGGGAAAAGCAGGGTCTTGAGCCGATAGACATTGCCGCCATCCCGCTGGATGACAAGAAAAGTTTCGACATGCTGCAGCGCTCGGAGACGACAGCCGTCTTCCAGCTTGAATCCCGCGGCATGAAAGATCTGATTAAACGTCTGCAGCCTGACTGCTTCGAAGATATGATCGCACTGGTCGCCCTGTTCCGTCCGGGCCCACTGCAGTCAGGGATGGTAGATAACTTTATCGACCGTAAGCACGGTCGCGAAGAGATTTCTTACCCGGACGTTCAGTGGCAGCACGAAAGCCTGAAGCCGGTACTGGAACCAACATACGGCATAATCCTGTACCAGGAACAGGTCATGCAGATTGCCCAGGTGCTTTCCGGCTATACCCTCGGCGGCGCGGACATGCTGCGTCGTGCGATGGGTAAGAAAAAGCCGGAAGAGATGGCCAAGCAGCGCTCCATTTTTGAAGATGGGGCGAAGAAAAACGGCGTTGACGGCGAGCTGGCGATGAAAATCTTCGACCTGGTGGAGAAATTCGCCGGGTACGGATTTAACAAATCTCACTCCGCCGCCTATGCTTTGGTGTCGTATCAAACGCTGTGGCTGAAGGCGCACTATCCTGCTGAATTTATGGCGGCGGTAATGACCGCCGATATGGATAACACCGAGAAGGTGGTTGGCCTGGTGGACGAGTGCTGGCGCATGGGACTCAAGATCCTGCCGCCGGATATTAACTCAGGGCTCTACCACTTCCACGTCAACGATGACGGAGAGATCGTTTACGGGATCGGCGCGATCAAAGGCGTAGGCGAAGGTCCGATCGAGGCGATCATCGAAGCGCGCAACAACGGCGGGTATTTCCGCGAACTGTTCGATCTTTGCGCCCGTACCGATACCAAAAAACTGAACCGTCGCGTGCTGGAAAAACTGATCATGTCCGGCGCGTTTGACAGGCTGGGGCCGCACCGCGCCGCGCTGATGAATTCCCTCGGCGACGCCCTGAAAGCGGCGGATCAGCACGCAAAAGCGGAAGCCATTGGTCAGGCGGATATGTTCGGTGTGCTGGCGGAAGAGCCAGAGCAGATCGAGCAATCCTATTCCAACTGCCAACCGTGGCCAGAACAGGTGGTACTGGATGGGGAGCGTGAAACGTTAGGCTTGTACCTGACGGGACACCCGATCAACCAGTACATTAAAGAAATTGAGCGCTATGTCGGCGGCCACAGGCTTAAAGACATGCATCCGACAGAACGTGGTAAAATCACCACGGCTGCGGGGCTCGTGATTGCTGCAAGGGTTATGGTCACCAAGCGCGGCAATCGTATCGGCATCTGTACGTTGGATGACCGTTCCGGGCGTCTGGAGGTGATGCTGTTCACCGACGCGTTGGATAAATACCAGCAATTGCTGGAAAAAGACCGCATACTTATCGTCAGCGGACAGGTCAGCTTTGATGACTTCAGTGGGGGGCTTAAAATGACCGCCCGCGAAGTGATGGACATTGACGAAGCCCGGGAAAAATATGCTCGCGGGCTTGCTATCTCGCTGACGGACAGGCAAATTGATGACCAGCTTTTAAACCGACTCCGTCAGTCTCTGGAACCCCACCGCTCGGGGACAATTCCAGTACATCTCTACTATCAGAGGGCGGATGCACGTGCGCGGTTGCGCTTTGGTGCAACGTGGCGTGTCTCTCCGAGCGATCGTTTACTGAACGATCTCCGTGGCCTCATTGGTTCGGAGCAGGTGGAACTGGAGTTTGACTAATACAGGAATACTATGAGTCTGAATTTCCTTGATTTCGAACAGCCGATTGCTGAGCTGGAAGCGAAAATCGATTCTCTGACAGCGGTAAGCCGTCAGGATGAAAAACTGGATATTAACATCGACGAAGAAGTGCATCGTCTGCGCGAGAAAAGCGTAGAGCTGACGCGCAAAATCTTTGCCGATCTTGGCGCATGGCAGGTGGCCCAGCTGGCTCGCCATCCACAGCGTCCGTACACCCTGGATTATGTCCGCCTGGCGTTTGACGAATTTGACGAACTGGCAGGCGATCGCGCATACGCTGACGACAAAGCTATCGTTGGCGGTATCGCGCGTCTGGACGGACGCCCGGTGATGATCATTGGTCATCAGAAGGGTCGTGAAACCAAAGAGAAAATCCGTCGTAACTTCGGTATGCCAGCACCAGAAGGCTACCGTAAAGCCCTGCGTCTGATGGAGATGGCTGAGCGTTTCAACATGCCAATCATCACCTTCATCGACACCCCGGGTGCATACCCTGGCGTGGGCGCGGAAGAGCGCGGTCAGTCTGAAGCCATCGCGCGCAACCTGCGCGAGATGTCTCGTCTGAAGGTGCCGGTCATCTGTACCGTTATCGGTGAAGGTGGCTCCGGCGGTGCGCTGGCAATTGGCGTGGGCGATAAAGTGAATATGCTGCAGTACAGTACCTATTCCGTTATCTCCCCGGAAGGCTGTGCATCCATTCTGTGGAAAAGCGCCGACAAAGCGCCGCTGGCTGCAGAAGCAATGGGCATCATTGCGCCACGCCTGAAAGAGCTGAAGCTGATCGATTCCATCATCCCGGAACCGCTGGGTGGTGCACATCGTAAGCCGGAAGTGATGGCAGCGTCTCTGAAAGCGCAGCTGCTGGCAGACCTGGCGGACCTGGACGTGCTGAGCACAGAAGATCTGCTCAACCGCCGTTACCAGCGCCTGATGACCTACGGTTACGCGTAAGCTTCACAATTATCTGAAAAGCCGCACACTGTTGCGGCTTTTTTTATACCTGCGGTTTAGCCGGGCTATGCTTAGCTAATGTTTTTAAAGGAGGAAGCCCATGAATATCATTGCCATTATGGGGCCACACGGCGTCTTTTATAAAGATGAGCCGATTAAGGAGCTGGAGCAAGCCCTGCAGTCGCGTGGGTATCAGCTAATCTGGCCGCACAACAGCGCCGACCTGCTGAAGTTCATCGAGCACAACCCGCGTATCTGCGGCGTGATCTTCGACTGGGACGAATATGATCTCGAACTGTGCAGCGACATCAACAAGCTGAACGAATACCTCCCGCTGTACGCATTTATTAATACTCACTCAACCATGGACGTCAGCGCCAATGATATGCGTATGGCGCTGTGGTTTTTTGAATATTCCCTCGGCGTGGCGGATGATATTGCGACCCGAATTCAGCAATACACGAATGAATATCTTGATAACATCACTCCGCCGTTTACCCGCGCGCTCTTCACCTACGTGAAGGAGGGGAAATATACCTTCTGTACGCCAGGCCATATGGCGGGGACGGCCTACCAAAAAAGCCCGGTGGGCTGCCTGTTCTATGATTTCTTTGGTGGCAACACGCTGAAAGCGGACGTGTCAATTTCGGTCACCGAATTAGGCTCTCTGCTGGATCACACCGGCCCTCATCTGGAAGCCGAAGAGTATATCGCCCGCACCTTTGGGGCCGAGCAGAGCTATATGGTGACCAACGGCACCTCAACCTCGAACAAAATCGTCGGAATGTATGCCGCGCCTGCGGGGAGTACCCTGCTGATTGACCGTAACTGCCATAAGTCGCTGGCGCACCTGCTGATGATGAGCGACGTTGTACCGCTCTGGCTGTCGCCCACGCGTAACGCGCTCGGTATTCTTGGCTGCATTCCGCGACGGGAGTTCACGCATGAAGTCATTGAAAGCAAGGTCGCGGCAGTGCCCGGCGCAGGCTGGCCTGTCCATGCGGTCATCACCAACTCGACCTACGACGGTCTGCTGTACAACACGAACTGGATCAAAAAGACGCTGGATGTGCCGTCGATCCACTTCGATTCCGCGTGGGTACCGTACACCAATTTCCACCCGATTTACGCGGGTAAAAGCGGCATGAGCGGCGAGCGCGTGCCGGGCAAAGTATTCTTCGAAACGCAGTCGACGCACAAAATGCTGGCCGCGTTTTCCCAGGCTTCGCTTATTCACATTAAAGGCGAGTACGACGAAGAGACCTTTAACGAAGCCTTTATGATGCATACCACCACCTCGCCGAGCTATCCGCTGGTGGCGTCTATCGAAACGGCCGCGGCGATGCTGCGCGGCAACCCGGGTAAACGTCTCATCAACCGTTCGGTGGAGCGCGCGCTGCATTTCCGTAAAGAGGTGCAGCGGCTGAAAGATGAAGCCGACGGCTGGTTCTTTGATATCTGGCAGCCGGAAGAGATTGATGAGGCAGAATGCTGGCCCGTCTCGCCCGGCGAAGACTGGCATGGCTTCCGGGATGCCGATAGCGACCATATGTTCCTCGACCCGGTAAAAGTGACGATCCTGACGCCGGGCATGGACGAGCAGGGCAGGATGAGCGATGAAGGTATTCCGGCCGCGCTGGTCGCGAAATTCCTTGATGAACGTGGCGTGGTGGTGGAGAAAACCGGTCCCTATAACCTGCTGTTCCTGTTCAGCATCGGGATCGACAAAACCCGGGCGATGGGATTGCTGCGCGGGCTGATGGAGTTTAAGCGAGCCTACGATCTCAACCTGCGGGTGAAGAACATGCTGCCGGATCTCTATGCGGAGGATCCTGACTTCTACCGTAATATGCGCATTCAGGATCTGGCCCAGGGGATCCACAGGCTGATCCGTCAGCACGATCTACCGCGTCTGATGCTTCAGGCGTTCGATGTCTTACCGGAGATGAAGTTTACCCCGCACAAGGCATGGCAGCGCCAGGTGAAAGGGGAGGTCGAAACCGTTGAGCTGGAAAACCTGGTCGGGCGCGTATCGGCGAACATGATCCTGCCCTACCCGCCGGGCGTACCGCTCCTGATGCCGGGAGAGATGATTACCGAAGAGAGTCGGGCCGTGCTCGATTTCCTGCTGATGCTCTGTTCGGTAGGGCGTCACTATCCCGGTTTTGAGACGGATATCCACGGTGCGAAGCGCGACGAAAACGGCGTTTACTGGGTGCGAGTCCTAAAATAAGGGTGACCGCTTGCATGGTGCGGGTTTTCGGTTGTAACGTTCAGGGATCATAAAAAGGAGAAGCTATGCTGGGTTTAAAAGCTGTTCATCATATTGCGATCATTGCGACCGATTACGCGAAAAGTAAGGCCTTCTACTGCGACATCCTTGGCTTTACGCTTATGAGTGAGGCCTACCGCGAGGAGCGTGACTCCTGGAAGGGCGACCTGGCGTTAAACGGGCAGTATGTGATTGAACTGTTCTCTTTTCCTTTTCCTCCTGCTCGTCCGTCCCGCCCGGAAGCCTGCGGCCTGCGCCATCTTGCCTTCAGCGTCGATGACCTGGATAGCGCAGTTAAGCATCTGGAAGCACACGGCGTGACGTGCGAAGCGATTCGCGTCGATCCGTTCACCGACAAGCGCTTTACCTTTTTCAACGACCCGGACGGCCTGCCGCTGGAGCTTTATCAGCAGTAATGTTCGTCCTGTGTGATAATGCCCGCTCAGTTCGGGCATTTTTTATGTGTAATTCCCTATGACCTTACCCGCTATCGCACAAGTCGTTTCACCGTACCGCCAGCTGCTGGTGGGGTTTAGCGGTGGCCTGGATTCCACCGTTCTGCTCCATCGCCTTAAGCGCTGGCGCGATCGGGAACCTGACGTCCAGCTCCGGGCGATGCATATTCATCACGGATTAAGTCCTCACGCAGAGGAGTGGGTGGCGCACTGCGAAGCCTTGTGTGCGGCCTGGGCGATCCCGCTCATCGTTGAACGCGTCATGCTTGCGGAGGAAGGGCTGGGCATCGAGGCGCAGGCACGTAAAGCCCGCTATGCCGCGTTTGCCGGGGCATTACGTACCGGAGAAGCGCTGGTCACGGCCCAGCACCTGGACGATCAGTGTGAAACCTTTCTACTTGCGCTTAAGCGGGGCAGCGGGCCAGCGGGGCTTTCTGCCATGCCGGCGCGTTCTGACTTTGCCGGTACAACGTTACTGCGTCCTCTGCTTGGCGAGACGCGCGCCTCGCTTGAAGCCTGGGCGCGAGAATATCAGCTGAACTGGATTGAAGATGAGAGCAACCGGGATGACGGCTATGACCGCAACTTCCTTCGTCTGCGCGTCCTTCCGCTTTTAAGCGAGCGCTGGCCGCATTTCGCCGACGCGACGGCAAGAAGCGCCATGCTGTGCGCCGAACAGGAGTCGTTGCTGGACGAGCTGTTGAGCGGCGAGCTGGCTGGGCTGATTTCTGCCGACGGAGGGCTGGCGATCGCCCCGATGCAAGCGATGAGCCCGGTACGTCGCGCCGCGCTGTTACGCCGCTGGCTGGCCTCTCATCATGCGGCAATGCCATCGCGGGCGATGCTGAGCCGTATCTGGGACGAAGTTGCCATGGCGCGGGATGATGCTTCCCCGTGCGTCCACCTGAATGGTTTTGACGTTAGACGCTATAAAGGGGAACTCTGGTGGATAAAGTCCATGCCCTCGCTGACTGATGTAGTGCTCGACTGGCTTTCTCCTGACGCACCGCTGGTATTGCCCGGTGAGGCAGGACGCGTTTCTCTCCTGTCGTCTGGTCATGTGCGGCTGCCGAAGCCCGGTGAACCGGTCACCGTGCGCTTCAAGGCTGGCGGCGTGCTGCATATTGTCGGGCGCAACGGGGGACGCAAGCTGAAGAAAATCTGGCAGGAGTGCAACGTGCCGCCGTGGCTGCGCGACACCACGCCGCTGCTGTTCTATGGTGAAACGTTGATTGCTGCGGCAGGGGTTTTCATTACGGAAGAGGGTTGGACAGAAGAGGGTGTCCGTTTTGAGTGGCAGAAAGCGTAACGGGCAGCCAGGCTGCCCGTTAGTGTCATCAGGATTCGCTCACCACGACGGTGCCGATTTGCGGGTGGCTGAAGCTGGCTATTTTGTCCAGGCGCAGCTCACGCGTCGCACCGGCATCTTCCACTATCAGGTATTCCACATTCTTGCGTGAAACCAGATCGCTGGCTTTTGCCTTCAACACTTCGCCATCTTTTAGCTCCAGCGTCAGTAATAAATGATGCTGGCAGGCGAGTTCGAGGTTGTCATAGTCATCACAATTGATGGGTTGATAAGTATCATTCATCGACATAATCGCTCACCAGTAAATTCGCCGCAGCATATGCAGCTTTTTCCCTGACCGACTCTGAAAGGCTCTCATCAGAGGCCACTTCATTAAGCACTTTCAATACACAGCCCAACGCGTCCGGGACATACCCCAGATCTCCGCTGGCGATTTCCGCATACCGTTTGCGAATTAACTCACAATAATTATTCACATCCCCTCCCGCCAGCGCACTGACTTACTGTGAGATATCATTAAGCCTACGAAGATAAACTCGGTTTAGCAAGGTGACTATACCATACTCATTTAAGCAATATCAGCGCCTTGATAGCGGTGTATTTATCACCCCATAACAGCCTTTTGCCGCGGTTTTCGCTACAATGAGTGCCTGATTCGAATGGAGTTCTCTCATGGCGCTGAAAGCGACAATTTATAAAGCAGTGGTCAATGTGGCCGATCTTGATCGCAACCAGTTCCTCGACGCGTCGCTTACGCTGGCACGCCATCCCTCCGAAACCCAGGAGCGCATGATGCTGCGCCTGCTGGCGTGGATTAAGTACGCCGACGAGCGTCTGCAGTTTACCCGTGGGTTAAGCGCAGAAGACGAGCCTGAAGCCTGGCTGCGCAACGATCATCTGGGTATCGACTTGTGGATCGAACTCGGCCTGCCTGACGAGCGCAGAATTAAGAAGGCCTGCACCCAGTCCGCTGAAGTGGCTTTATTCGCGTATAATCAGCGCGCTGCGGAGATTTGGTGGCAGCAGAACAAGAGCAAGTGCGGACAGTTTAAAAATCTCACGGTCTGGTATCTGGATGATGAGCAGCTGGCTCAGCTGAGCGAGTTTGCCAGCCGGACCATGGTGTTGCAGGCAACGATTCAGGATGGTGCCATCTGGCTCTCTGATTCTCAGAATAATCTGGAAATTCATTTGACGGCGTGGCAACCGGCCTCATGATCGTCTTGTCCCGAAACGTCAGCATTCCTGACAACGAGCTGGAGATCACCGCCATCCGTGCTCAGGGGGCCGGTGGGCAGCACGTCAACAAGGCGTCGACGGCTATCCATTTGCGTTTTGACATTCGGGCCTCGAGCCTGCCAGAGTATTATAAAGAAAGCCTGCTTGCTGCCAGTCATCACCTGATCACCAGCGATGGTGTGATTGTGATCAAAGCCCAGGAGTACCGCAGCCAGGAGCTCAACCGGGAAGCGGCGATAGCCAGGTTGGTGGCGGTCATCAAAGAATTAACGGCAGTACAAAAAAGCCGCCGGGCAACGCGGCCAACCCGCGCATCGAAAGAGCGTCGGCTGTCCTCGAAGGCCCAAAAATCCACAGTGAAAGCACTACGCGGTAAAGTTCGTCGCCCAACAGAGTGACGAAAGGGAACACAATTTTCATAAGGAATTCATTGTGAAAAAAGCATTATGGTCAGCGCTGGCAGTGAGCACGCTGTTTGCGCTTTTCGGGTGTAACAACCGCTCCGAAACGCAGGTGTTACAACCCACGCAAACGGAAGAGTTAAAACCAATGCAGCAGAGCTGGCGCGGCGTATTGCCTTGCGCAGACTGCGAAGGCATTGAGACGTCTCTGTTCCTGCAAAAAGACGGCACCTGGGTAATGAACCAGCGCTATCAGGGCGCTAAAGAACCCTCGTCATTTGCAACTTACGGAACATGGGCGCGTACGGCTGAGAAGCTGGTTCTGACGGATACCTCCGGTGAGAAAACCTTTTTCCGCGCCAAAGGCGAGGGGATGGAGATGCTTGACCGCGAAGGCAACCCGATTGAATCCCAGTTCAACTACACGCTTGCGCCGGTAAAAGCGGCTCTGCCTGCCACGCCTATGGCAATGCGGGGGATGTACTTCTATATGGCGGATGCGGCGATCTTTACCGACTGCGCAACCGGCAGGAAGGTTAGCGTGGCAAACAATGCGCAGCTTGAACGTGATTACGCCGTAGCACGCGGTAATGACAGCAAGCCGGTATTGCTGACGGTTGACGGTCACTTTACGCTTGAACCAAACCCGGATAGCGGAGAGATGGTGAAAACGCTGGTGGCGGATAAAGGCGCGAAATTTATTGCGGGCAAAGACTGTAACAGTAAATAAGCTGACGTAGCACCATTAAAAAACCCCGCCTGAGCGGGGTTTTTTTGTTTAGCCTTTAATGGCTTTCACCAGGTAATCAAGGATGTCGCCGGTCTTGATCATCTGTTTTTCGCCGCTGCGACGGTATTTGTATTCAATCTCATCGCTGTCGAGGTTACGGTCGCCGATAACGACGGTGTGTGGGATGCCGATCAGTTCCATATCGGCGAACATCACGCCCGGACGCTCTTTACGGTCATCCATCAGCACTTCGATGCCCTGAGCGCGCAGCTCGGCATACAGCTTCTCGGCCAGCTCCTGCACGCGGTAAGACTTGTGCATGTTCATTGGCAGAATGGCGACCTGGAACGGCGCGATATTGTCCGGCCAGACGATGCCGCGCTCGTCGTAGTTCTGCTCAATCGCCGCAGCCACCACGCGCGTCACCCCGATACCGTAGCAACCCATGGTCAGGATCTGGTTACGGCCATCTTCGCCCTGAACGGCGGCGTTCAGCGCACGAGAGTATTTATCGCCCAGCTGGAAGATGTGACCGACCTCGATGCCGCGCTTAATCATCAGGGTACCCTGGCCGTCCGGGCTTGGATCGCCTGCGACCACGTTACGGATGTCAGCCACTTCCGGCGTCGCCACGTCGCGATCCCAGTTGATGCCGAAGTAGTGTTTACCGTCGATGTTCGCACCAGCGGAGAAGTCGCTCATCGCGGCTACCGTGCGGTCAATAACAACAGGCACCGGCAGATTGACTGGACCCAGTGAACCTGGACCCGCATTGACCACGGCGCGGATTTCCGCTTCCGTGGCGAACGTCAGCGGGCTGGCTACCTGCGGCAGCTTCTCGGCTTTCACTTCGTTCAGCTCATGATCGCCACGCACCAGCAGGGCAACCAGCGGGTAAGCGCTGCCTTCGGTGGATTTCACCAGCAGCGTTTTCACGGTTTTTTCGATCGGCAGATTGAACTGCTCAACCAGCTCAGCGATGGTTTTCGCGTTTGGCGTATCAACCAGCGTCATCTCTTGCGTTGCCGCAGCACGCGGTTCTTTTGGTGCCAGCGCTTCTGCAAATTCGATGTTCGCCGCGTAGTCTGAAGAGTCAGAGAAGATCACATCGTCTTCACCGCTCTGCGCCAGTACCTGGAACTCATGGGATGCGCTACCGCCGATGGAGCCGGTATCAGCCTGCACAGCACGGAAATCCAGACCCATGCGGGAGAAGATTTTGCTGTATGCCGCGTACATTGCGTCGTAAGTCTCTTGCAGTGATTCCTGAGAGGTATGGAAAGAGTAGGCATCTTTCATCAGGAATTCGCGAGAGCGCATGACGCCGAAACGCGGGCGAACTTCGTCACGGAACTTGGTCTGGATCTGGAAGAAGTTCAGCGGCAGCTGTTTGTAAGAGCTCAGCTCATTACGAATCAGGTCGGTAATAACTTCTTCATGCGTTGGGCCGAGAACGAACGGACGCTCGCCGCGATCGACGAAGCGCAGCAGTTCAGGACCATATTGTTCCCAACGGCCACTCTCCTGCCACAGGTCAGCGGGCTGAACCACAGGCATGGACACCTCGATAGCACCGGCGTTGTTCATCTCTTCACGCACGATGTTTTCGACTTTTTTCAGGACGCGCACGCCGGTCGGCAGCCAGGTATATAACCCGGAGGCCAGCTTGCGGATCATCCCGGCGCGCAGCATCAGCTGATGGCTGATCACTTCGGCGTCGGCAGGCGTCTCCTTCAGAGTGGAGAGCAGATATTGGCTAGTACGCATGTTGTTACGGTTCCATTTCGACGATTGGAACAGGCTGAAACACCAGCCTGACACAAAAAAAGTGGTTTAGTTTACCAGTGTGGTAAAGATGCCAAAAGAGAGGAGAACAAAATTACCTGGGTTCAAGGGCAAACACTTCAAAACCTGCCCCGGTGACGCGCCAGCGAACGTTAAAATCCATCAGCCAGACGGCGTACGTTTTTCCTGCTTCCTCTTCTTTACGGTAGGCCGGGCGCGGGTCCTGTGCCAGAACTTCGGTGATGAAATCCCGTAAGCGAGGATAGCGTTTCTCCAGCTGACCGAGCTGTGCGGTTATCTCAGGCGTAAAATACACCGGCATGTCCGCCTGTGGTGCGTCCTGAGCATAACTTGCACGAGCGTTCGGGAGCGCTTCGGCGAAGGGCAAATAGGGCTTGATGTCGATAACCGGCGT